>CADABA010000016.1:9517-42876 GCA_902785985.1 uncultured Lachnospiraceae bacterium | reverse complement strand
ATGGCTGCATGGTATCACGGAGTCGGAAGCTGCATCATGGGCGCGATCGACCGGAAGGCGATCCGGGAAGCGCTCGCGATTCCGGAAAAGTATGAGATCCATACGGCGATCGCATTCGGGTATCCGACGCATAAGTCGACGGTCGTTCCGGTCGGTGAGGACGGAAAGCTCAAGTATTATCTGGATGAGAACAGGGATTATTATGTGCCGAAGAAGGACGTCCGGGATATTTCATTCAGGATCAGGTAAGAGGATATTTTCTTCGGAATGTACAGGAAGCCCGTTTGCCGTTTTGGAGGGGCGGATCTCCCAAAGGAAGCTGAGCCGAAATCCTTTCCGCATGGAATCGGCAATTTACAGAAAGAGGGTTTTCTATTAAAATATTACTATCCGATTCCTGAGTACCCAGGATACCGGACTTTTGAAAAAGAAAAGTTCTGGCGGTATCTATAAGAGAAGGAGGAATAAAATGGACAGAAAGCAAAGACCGGTTGGCCGTGAGAAACAGGTCGGAACCGGAAAAGCCACCATACACAAGCGTGGAGAAGGGGTCGGTTCTTCCGGGCCGCAGAGCGGGAAAATAGGCAGCAAGCCCGGATTCTCCGGAGGAAAGACAGGTCCGGGAAACTCCGGCGGAGGGCAGTCCGCCGGACCCGGCCGAAGAGCGGGCGTAACGAGAGCCGGCGGAATGGGGAAACTGCTTCCGCTCGTCGTGGTCGTAATAGTCCTCTATTTCGTATTCGGAAACTCCGGAGGTTCATCGGGCGGCAGCCAATCGGGCTCTTCCGGACCATCCTTCTTTGATTACTATCAGCCGGCGAGCGAGAGCGGCAGCTCATCGGGCGGATCGGGCGGCAGCTATGGAACAGGCGGCACGTATAATGAAGCGGCAGCCTCCAACGGCTCCGGGACAGTCAACAGTGAGGTCGCCGAGGGCGCGCGGGAGAAATACACTAAGATCATCGGCGGCGGCAAGGACAGAGTGACGGTCATGGTCTATATGTGCGGTACGGATCTTGAGTCCAACTACGGCATGGCGACGAGCGACCTTAACGAGATGGCTTCCGCAAAGATCGACCCGGATAAAGTGAACATTATCGTCTACACGGGCGGATGCTCGAGATGGAAGAATTCCGTCGTCTCCAGCAGCACGAATCAGATCTACCGCGTGAAGTCAGGCGGTGTCGAAAAGCTGGAATCCAACATCGGCAGTGTTGCGATGACCTATGCGGATACGCTCAGTTCTTTCATAAACTATACAAAGCAGAAATTCCCGGCTGACCGCTATGAACTGATCCTCTGGGATCACGGCGGCGGGACTCTTTCCGGCTATGGTTACGATGAAAAGTTCAGGAGCAGCGGTTCCATGATGCTTTACGATATCGTGAAGGCGCTGAAGAACGGCGGTACCCGGTTCGATTTCATCGGTTATGACGCCTGCCTTATGGCAAATCTTGAGAATGCAATGGCGATCGAGCCTTTTGCGGACTATCTGATTGCGTCGGAGGAGACAGAGCCGGGATACGGCTGGTATTATACAGACTGGCTGACGAAACTCAGCAGCAATACGTCCATTGATACGCTGTCTCTCGGCAAGGTCATCTGCGATACATTTACAACGGATAACGCCAGAAAGACCAGAGGCGACTCGACAACGCTCTCCGTTATCGACCTTGCGGAAGCACATGGGACGATCCCGCAGGCGCTGTCTGCATTTTCCAAATCTCTGAACGAGATGATCAGGGGAGACGGATATCAGACTGTCGCCAATGCGCGCCAGAAATCTCTGGAGTTCGCGTCGTCCGAGCGCATTGACCAGATCGACCTCATCGACTTCTGCGATAAGCTCGGAACGAAGGAGAGCGATGCTCTTGCAAAAGCGCTCCGCGGAATCGTCAAATATAACATGACCTGCAAGAGCTATTATAATGCCTACGGTGTATCCGTGTACTTCCCGTACAGGAAGACATCCTATGTGAGCACGATCCTGAAAACACTGAACGCGATCGGGTTTGACTCGAACTATACCGAAGCCTGCAAAAACTTTGCAAGCCTTCTTGTCGGCGGTCAGGTCTCCGGCGGCGGTACGTCTTCACCGGCTTACTCGCTGTTCGGCGGCGGTTACGGGAGCTCGACGGGTTCGGGTTCTTCCGGTACTTCCTACGGCGGTGCTGACGCGAACTACGAGATGATCGGACAGCTCCTCAATGCATTCCTGGGTGCAAGGGGAATTGCTCCGGGCAAGGAAGTTAACGGACTTACCGAAGAAAACTCCGACTGGCTCAACACGGACCTGATCAAAGAGAAGCAGCAGTACTACGCCGATAATTCGATCGTCGCATCCGAGCTTGTCTGGACCGTGAAGAACGGGAAGAACGTCTTAAAGCT
Organism: uncultured Lachnospiraceae bacterium; assembly: GCA_902785985.1. Taxonomy (GTDB): domain Bacteria; phylum Bacillota; class Clostridia; order Lachnospirales; family Lachnospiraceae; genus Chordicoccus. The sequence goes on along the minus strand of CADABA010000016.1, from coordinate 40,488 downwards.
CAGCGATGAGCAGTGGAATCTGATCGAGTCTGTCGAGCTCAACGTGTTCGTTGACGACGGAGGGGGATATCTCAATCTCGGACTCGATAACGTGATGGAATTTGACGAGGATTATGACCTTGTCGGAAGCTGGGACGGCACATGGATGACACTTAACGGGCAGGTGGTTCCGTACTACATGCTGAGCGCCTATTCGGATGGGTCGAACTATAACATTATAGGCAAGATTCCGGCGATCCTGAACGGGGAAACGCACTGTTATCTGATCGTTACATTCTCGAATCTTGAGCCGAAAGGTACTGTCGTCGGCATCAGCACAGTCCAGAACACGGATTCTGTCGAGGCGATCATGGGCAAGATCACGGATATAGCGGATCCGGAGCTTGTGGATTCGACGATTGAGTTCGTATGTGACTATTATCACTATGACGGAACTTTCGAGGACGGGTACAGGGTCGGCGAGCCGCTCACGATCACAGAGGACATGGAGTTCGTGATCGAGAATCTGGAACTGGATACCGAGGACGGCAACACATTCGTCGCATCCTATTGTCTGACAGATGTGTACGATAACAGCTATTGGACACCTGTTATCCCGCAGTGACCATTCCGAAAAGCGGATTCATGTTTTGCACGAAAAATCCATACTGAACTTCGTACAGGATTCCGGTATTCCCGGGATCCTGTATTTTTGTTATAGTGAACGCATCAGATCTGAAGAGGTCATCCGGTCTTTGGGGGATATTTTTCACCGCGCAGAACGGGTGGTCATGAATATGTACTGTATACATGACAGGGAGTGAAATCTTCGGCGGATTGCAGACGATTCAAGATGAATATGCTGCGCACTCCGCCCGGCATGGCAGGAACGCCTGAGAGTTTCCGATCTTACTGCCGTCATGTGTATGAGACAGGTTCCGTACGCAGACGGCGGGAGACCGGGAACGAAAAAGCCGGAAGGACTGTCCTTCTTAAGGATCCCCTGTTCTGCTGCGGATTCGCGGCGGAAGTTTTTGCTGTGCGCAAAAGTGCGGGCGGCAGGCTTCCTGTACTCTTCGGAGGTGATGCAGTTGACATATCTTACGGTAAAGTGCGCGCTGCTCCTTCTTCTTTCAGGAGCGGCGCTTTTTTTTGACTTGAGAACCGGGAAAATTCCGAATGCACTGATCCTTTTCGGGCTTTCCGCGGGATGCGTCTGTCGGACGGCTGCTTTCGGGATGGAGGGTATGGTTTCCTGCCTCATGGGGGCAGGCTTCCCCTTCCTCATTCTTTTTCTGCTCTTCCGCCTGGGAATGATGGGAGCCGGAGACATCAAACTTCTCATGGCGGCAGGAGGACTTCTCGGGTGGCCCGGGAGCAGCCGTTTTTTCGTGCTCTCGATCTTTTTCGGAAGTCTCGTTTCCGTAATCGTTTTTGTCAGACGTGTGCGTTTTTCCGACCGTGCCGGATATTTCAGAGCGTATGTCAGAGAGGCGCTTCTGGATGGAAAAATCTCCCGGTACAGGATGGAGGGAGAACGGCCTGAAAATATTCACTTTGCGCTTCCGGTCTTTCTGGCTGCTGCAGCGGAAACTGCGCTCGAACTTACCGCGCTGTATGGCCTGATCGGCATGACAGGATGAGATGCTTTGCCGGCGCTTCGGGTGCAGGTCTGCCGGGAGATTCGGGCATCAGCGGATGAAGAAATGTTTTGCCGGAAGGGCCGGCAGAAGGAATACTTTTCGAATGCCTTTTGTATATGGTGAGATCGGAAGGTCCCGTATGGAGCGGGACATCACAGAATAAGGGTTATCAGGAGGAAACGGCTTTGCGAAGAAAGATCATGGTCCTTTTTGATCCGGAGACGGAATATGCGGTTCGGTTCATGGAATACATCAGCCGAAAGGGGAGCATTCCTTTGGAAGTGCACGTATTTACGGATTTCAATCAGGTAAAAGCGTATATTGCGGGAGGGCGGGCGGATATCCTTCTTGTCTCGGAGCGTGTGATGAGTGACGAGATATCCGGATGGCCGGTAGAGCGGATCATCATTCTGTCAGAGAAAGCAGTGCAGGGAACGGGAGACCGGTACCCGCACATTTATAAGTACCAGTCGTCAAACGATGTCGTGCGGGAAGTCATGGCATTCTACGGATCCGCAGCGACACCGGAGAGAGAGAAGACTTCGGACGAGGCCGTCAAGCCGGATCTGCGTATCCTTGGCGTGTATTCCCCTGCCCATTCCGGGCTCACATCGTCCTTTGCCCTCGCGCTGGGGCAGGTGCTGGCTCGAAGAAGCCCGGTCCTTTATATGAATTTTGAGGATTTTTCAGGCCTGTCCGGGCTTTTCCATGAGAATTTTGAGGAAAACATTTCCGATATCCTCTATTCCATGCGTCAGGGGGAGAAGGATGCCGCTGCGTCGATCATACCTGCAGTCAGGCGGGTCGGGGAGCTCGATTATATTCCGCCGTGCCTGTCAGGGCAGGAGCTTCATGGAATCAGTTTTAAGGAGTGGGAAAAGCTCTTCGATCTGCTCGGACAGGAGACCGGATATGAATATCTGGTGCTGGATCTCGGGGACGGGCTGGGTCTACTCCGCGATTTTCTGGAGAGCTGCGACAGGATCTTCATGCCGGCTGCGGAGGATATTCCGGAAAAAGTCCGGATGGATGCCTTTGAGTCCTGGATCGACCAGTGCGGTATTCCGAAGATACGGGAAAAGATCAGAGTGCTCAGGCTCCCCCCGGAGGATCTTCCGAAGAACCGGGACCGGTATGCGGAGCAGCTGGTCTGGACCGGACTCGGCCGGATCGCGGCGAGGGTGGCGGACGATGTATAATTCCTTTGTCATCCTCATTGCCGGAACCCTTCCTTTTTTCATTGCGGGGCTGCCTGCAGGGTATTATCTCAACAGGAAGCTTTCGAACTGCCCGGCTCCGGAGGTGACCTGGGCCTGCGCAGTTTTTTTCGGATATATTTTTTACGCCATTCCTTCCATGTATCTGACGCGCATGGGGATGCCTGCCGGCAGATTTGCGTGGGTCCTGCTTGTGTTCGCGGTCCTTACGTGCGGCATTTTTCTTTGGAGAATGCACAGAAAGGGGCTGCTCAGACGTCTGCTCCCTCCCGTCTGGTTCATCGCTGCCGCGGTCCTTGTATTTATTCTGCTGAACTTCGGCTTTCTGTCCATGGATCCGATCCGGTACAGAATGGATGACTTCTCAGATCTTCGCTACTATGCGGCAGCAGGGGAAGCATGGAAAACAATTCCGCACAGCGAGTGGAAAGACCTCTATGCGAAGGAAAATGCTCTTTGGCTGTCCTGGGCTTCCATCTGCAATGACGGGATGGAGCGGATCTGCCCTGTGCTCATGTTCAGCCTGATCTCCTCCTGGGCGCATGCGGATGCCTCCGCGGTCTCGGGAGCGGTCGGGAATCTGGCCGTGCTCTTTGTCTTCTGCGGCGCGGTCACATTTCTTGACGGTGCGGAAATGAAAGGCTTCACCAGGGGAGCCGCTGCCGTCGGGGCTGCACTCTGCCCTATGGTCGTCATCTCCATGCTGAACTGCTTTCTCCCGATGACAATGCTGGTCGGCGGGACGCTTTTTGCATGTACGTTTTTCGTACGGATCCTTGAAAAGCCGGACTGTACCGGCAGTCTTTTCGCCGGGGTCTTCATCGCTGTTTTTATCGAGACGGTCCTTGACGGCGTGTACATATTTACAGGGCTCTATGTGCTGACCGCCGCGTCTTTGATCTTTGCCGGAAAAATGAAGATCAGAGACCTTCGCTATGCGCTTCTTACGCTTCTTGCCGTCCCGGTCACTGTTCTTCCGGTCTTCGACCACCTGCTGACGGAACTTTTGGGAACGAGCTCTGTCCGGACGGCATTCAACATTATCTACCATTACGCCTATTCGAGGGCAGCCCTCACCTACGCATACTTCGGTACAAGGCTGACAGAACGGGGGAGCAGGTACATCTTTGCGGTGACGATCGCATCCTATGTCCTGCTTTTCATGGGGGCAGCAGGCCTCATTCTGGCTTTTCTGCAGACAAAAAAATTCAGATACACGAATGCGTCGTCCGTATTTGCTTTGTCGTTCATTTTCCTGGCCCTCGACTATGAGGCACAATATGCATTCTACAAAGTGTTTCAGCTTGGTTTTCCGGGCCTTATCCTCGGAGCATGGATCCTGCTTACCGGAATATGCCGGGATCTTCGAAGGACCGGAAGAAGAACGGGATGCCTTCGCTTTCTTTTCGCATCGTATGTACTTTTTGCCTGCGCGCTGATCACGGAAGGCTATTCTGTCGGAATGTCCTGCGGACATCTTCTGCGGTGCTCGATCGAATATACAAATGAGCGGGATTCCAATGCGAACCGTACCTACCTGACGGAGGACGGCCGGCCGGACTGGGAGATGCTGCTTCATGTCAGAGAACTCTCCGGGCACGATCTTCTCTATGTGAGCAGCAGCGAGGAGAGCCATGCCCAGACCCTTTTTTCCTATTTTGGCAGGGAAAACCACATCTGGTATATGGATCCGGAAACATATGGGCTCTCTAAGATCAGAGGATATGGATGGGAGCATGTGACGGCCGGATACGACGTGCCGGCAGATGCCGAGATCTATATCGAGGATGGGAAGGAGAATGTGATCCTGAATCGGGAAGACCGGGAGGACCTGATCACGGTGCTCTCTGTTAGAGGAAGCATCGGAGAAAGCCCGGTGACATTTGACGGAACGCCTGCTTCCGGAATCACACGGCTTGAGTTCCATACTTTCAGTCGGGAGAGCAGGGCTGTTCGCCTCATCCTCGAAGTGACGGCGGATGACGGCAGCGGGGAGGTGATTCTACGCGGGGACGGTTCCTGCTTTTCAACGGAGAAGGTATGTCCGGAGGAGGAAGACATGCGGGAGCTTTCTGCAGACAAAGCGAATTACGGATACGGGAGCACGATGCGTCTTGGATCGGGGGAGGCGGGAGAGTTTATCCTGTATCTTGATCCCGGCAGCACGCAGATCGTCCTCGAACCGGAAGGAGGGGAGACGCTGACCGTCAATTCCTGCCGAATCGAAGGCGTCTGATTAAAAACGGGACTGTTTGCACATTATGGTGAACTAACTCATTGTCCCGTATTATAAACATCCCATCTTCTTGACAAGGAATCAGCTGAAATTTATAATTTTAATTATCAGAATTAATATATTATCCTCCATAATTTCGTGAAAATTGCATAGTAAAATATCGAACTTGTGATATCGTTTGACTATTTGAAAGGATGACAGGGAGATGGACAAAGGCGGAGAAAAGTCCATCTTTTCTGTCATTCGAAGCAATATTCGAAAGCGGTGGCTAATCATCTGGTAGGAAATGACGTAAGTTAACAACTGGAAAGGAAGAAGCATGGGAAAATATTCATTCAGAGGAGGCGTCCACCCGAGGGGGTATAAAGAGCTCTCGGCGCAGAAGCCTTTCGAAGTTTTTCTCCCCAAGGGAGATCTTGTGTTTCCCCTGAGTCAGCATCTTGGCAAGCCGGCGGTGCCGGTCGTTAAGAAGAACGACCTCGTCAAGGTCGGCCAGCTGATCGCGAAGGCGGATGGTTTCATTTCCGCGAATATCCATTCGTCGGTCTCAGGGAAGGTCAAGATCATTGAACCCCGCTTAAATAATGCAGGTGTCCTGGTGGAGTCGATCGTCATCGCCAATGACGGGGAATATACACCTGCGGAAGGTGTCGGTGAGTTCAGTGATTACACGACAATGTCAGGCAAGGAAATCATTGACAAAGTCAAGGAAGCCGGTATCGTCGGTCTCGGCGGAGCGGGTTTCCCGACCTATGTCAAGCTCATGCCGAAGAATCCGGAGGAGATCCGGTGGATCGTAGCCAACGGTGCCGAGTGCGAACCGGGCATCACCTGCGATGACAGGCTGATGGTCGAGCACCCGGACTGGGTCGTCAACGGTCTGAAGGTCGTCCTGCAGATCTTTCCGACGGCGAAGGCGGTCATCGCGATCGAGGAAAACAAGCCCGACGCGATCAAGGCCATCAGGAAGGAGATCTCCGGAGATGACCGGTTCTCTGTTCTCGTCCTCAAGGTAAAGTACCCGCAGGGAGGTGAGCGGAATCTTGTACACGCTGTGTCGGGCCAGTATATGGAGTCCGGCGCGCTTCCCGCAAGTCTCGGCGTGATCGTGGACAACACCGCGACACTTGCGGCGATCTACAAGGCAGTATGTCTGAATACTCCGCTTTACGAGCGCGGGCTTACGGTCACCGGAAGCGGAGCTGCCAATCCGGCCAATTATATTGTGAAGTTCGGTACGCTCGTGTCTGAGATCCTCACCTTCGAGGATGATATCCGGTTAGGCTCAAAGAAAGTGATCCTCGGCGGCCCCATGATGGGCGTTGCGATCCCGAACCTCGATATTCCGCTCGAAAAGCGGAACAATGCACTGACATGCCTTCTCGAGGACGATGTCGAGACGGCGCAGAAGCAGATGACGAACTGCATTCGCTGCGGCAAGTGCATCCGTGTCTGTCCGCTCGGTCTCTATCCGCAGATGATGGCGGAGGCCGTTGAACGGAACAATCTGCAGAGATTTATCGATGTACACGGTCTGGACTGCATTCAGTGCGGAACGTGTAATTATGCATGTCCGGCAAAGCGTCCGCTTACGCAGCTGTTCAAGCAGGCCAAGCCGGCTGCAATGGCACTTAACAGACTGAATCAGGCGAAGAAGGAGGGCGGAAAATAATGAACGAGAACAAAAGTCCGATCCTCAATGTATCCTCCTCTCCGCATTTCAGAAGTCCTCTGACGACATTCGGCGTTATGGGCAACGTCATGATCGGCATGGTCCCCATGACGGTTTTTGCCGCATGGCATTTCGGCCTCTACTCGATGCTGGTGGTGGCACTCAGCATTGCGGCGGCGTGCGGAACGGAATTTATTTTCAATCTTATCACAAAACGGCCGAACTCCCTGAAAGACGGATCCGCGATCGTCACCGGCTGGCTTCTCGCGCTCTGTCTGCCGCCTTCGAGCCCGGTCTATCTTCCGATCCTCGGAAGTATTTTCGCCATCCTCGTGGCGAAGTGCTTCTTCGGCGGTCTCGGACAGAACTTTATGAACCCGGCTCTTGCAGGACGTGCGTTCCTTCTGATCTCCTTCGGAAAGGCCATGACGGACTACAGCTATGACACGGTCACCGGAGCAACGCCTCTGGCGGCGCTGGGCAACGGGGATTATTACAGCCTTTCGGATATGTTCTTCGGTTTTGCGAAGGGTCATATCGGTGTCAGCGTGATCTGCGTCCTGATCGGCGGGATCTGGCTCATCGCATCCGACACGATCAGCTGGGAGATCCCCGTCGCAAGTATCGTGAGCTTCTTGATTTTCATACTTGCCCTCGGCGGACGCGGGTTCGATATTCAGTATCTCGCCGCGCATCTTGTCGGCGGCGGTTTCCTGCTCGGCGCGTTCTTCATGGCTACGGATCCGGTCACATCTCCGATGACCTGGACGGGCCAGCTCCTCTTCGGTGTGATCTACGGGTTCCTTTCGGCCATCTTCCGTGTACAGGGGAGCATGGCGGACAGCACGACGTTCGCGATCATTCTCGCGAACCTGTTCACACCGCTCATCGACCGCATTCCGGTCCCGCAGCCGTTCGGCATCGGAAAACCGGGTGCGAGCGTTATTCCTTCTCTTGAAGAGCTCTCGGCTCCGAAGAAGAAATCCATTATTCCGGCTGCGGCAATCGTCCTCACGGTCATCACACTGGTCGCGGGCGGTGCGCTGGCGGGAGTCAACATGATGACGGCTTCGCAGATCGCGGAAAATGAAAAGCAGGCCAAGCTCGCCGCCTACGCGGAAGTCCTTCCGGCTGCGACCAAGTTCGACTTTGACGAGAGTCTGAATGCCAAGGTCGCGGAATTTGCGGAAACGGGCTACGGAGACGGAGCTTTCGGGCGTGTCTATATCAGGGAAGTCGCGGTCGGTACCGATGATTCGGGCAATATCGTCGGCTATGCGATCAGCGTCACTTCCATGGAAGGCTATGACGGTGAAATTACGATGTCGGTCGGCTTCCTGGCGGACGGCACGGTCACCGGCCTTGCATTTACCAAGATCTCTGAGACCGCCGGCATGGGTATGAAGGCTGTGGAGCCGGCCTTCAGAGACCAGTTCAAGGACAAGAATGTCGAGTCCTTCAAGCTCAACAAGGCAGGCGGTTCCACAACGGATGAGGAGATCGACTCGATCTCCGGCGCTTCCGTCACATCCGGAGCAGTTGTCAATTCTGTGAACGCGGCACTTGATTTCTTCCGGAATCAGGTCACTGCGGCAGAGTGAAGGGGGGATGAGACGTGAATAAAAATCTTGAACGTATTTATAACGGCATCATAAAGGAAAATCCCGTCTTTATCATGATGCTCGGCATGTGCCCGGCGCTCGCCGTCAGCACGTCCGTTACCAATGCCCTCGGTATGGGAGCCTGCACGATCGCGGTTCTCGTAATTTCCAACATTGTAATCTCGCTGGTGAGAAAGATTATCCCGGATGAGGTCCGTCTGCCGGCATTCATCGTCATTGTCGCGTCGTTCGTCACGGTCGTCGAGCTCATCATGAAGGCATATTTCGTCGAACTCAACGCATCTCTGGGTGTCTATATCCCTCTGATCGTTGTCAACTGTATCATTCTCGGACGCGCAGAGGCCTATGCCTCCAAGAATCCGCCGCTCCTGTCCGCCATGGACGGAATCGGCATGGGTCTTGGCTTCACGTTCGGCCTTGTGTGCATTGCATTTTTCCGTGAACTTTTCGGGAACGGAACGCTCTGCGGCGTGCAGATCATGCCGGAGAGTTTCCAGCCGGTCGCGCTTCTCATCAAGGCGCCGGGCGCTTTCCTCGTCCTTGGATTTATTGTCATGGTCATGAACGCGCTGCACATCAAGACAGAGGCTAACAGGAGGGTCGAGAGCGCGGGCTGTGAGGCAGGCTGCGCAGCCTGCGGCGTTTCCGACAAAGAGAACTGTGAGAAGAAGGAGGCAAAAGCATGAGCGGAGAAACATCCCTTATAATGATCATCATCGGTGCTGCGCTCATCAACAACGTCGTTCTGAGCCAGTTCCTCGGTATCTGCTCCTTCCTCGGCGTGTCCAGCCAGATCAAAAATTCGGCCGGACTGGGCGGAGCGGTCATCTTCGTCATCACGATTGCATCTGCGGTGGCGAATCTTCTGTACACTTTTATTCTGAGTCCGCTCGGACTTGATTATCTGCAGACGATCGTCTTTATCATCGTCATCGCAGCGCTTGTTCAGATCGTCGAGATGTTCCTGAAGAAGACGATGCCTGCCCTCTACAAGGCGCTCGGTATCTATCTTCCGCTGATCACGACGAACTGCGCGGTTCTCGGCGTGGCCCTGAACAACGTAACGGGCGGCTATAACTTCATTCAGAGCGTTGTGGCCGGTTTTGGAACAGGCGTCGGCTATACGATCGCGATCGTACTGCTGGCCGGCATCCGTGAGCAGATCGAGGACAACGACATCCCGGCTCCGATCAAGGGAGCTCCGATCGTCCTTTTTGCCGCGACGCTCATGGGAATGGCATTTTACGGATTCAGCACACTGGGCTAAGGAGGCAGGAATATGAGTAGCGGTGCATTACTGGTAATTACAATTATCCTGCTCGGCCTTGTGGCACTCTTTGTCGGAGTCATGCTGGTCTTTGCGGGAAACAAGTTCGCGGTCGCGGTCGATCCGAAGGAATCGGCGGTCCGCGAGTGCCTGCCCGGCAACAACTGCGGCGCCTGCGGCTATCCGGGATGCGATGGTCTGGCTGCTGCAATCGCGAAGGGAGAGGCACCGGTCAATAAGTGTCCCCGTCAGGTCGCTTTCGTGCGGTGCTCCGGGACCTGCGATAAGGCTGTCAATAACAGCAATTACGTCGGGATCCGGTCCTGCTCTGCGGCAGCGGCGATCCCCGGCAAGGGTGAAAAGCTCTGCCAGGACGGATGTCTCGGCTTCGGCGAGTGCGTTGCGCAGTGCGATTTTGACGCGATCCACATCGTGGACGGGATCGCGTATGTCGACCGCACGAAGTGCGTCGGCTGCGGTAAATGCGCGAAGGCATGTCCGCAGCACCTGATCGAGATCATTCCGGATACTGCAGTCTACGCCGTCGCGTGCGCGAGCCGGGACAAGGGCAAGGCTGTCAAAGCCCAGATCCGCTGTAAGAACGGGGCGATGACGTTCGCCAACAACCTGGCGCATATCGATTATTCGCAGTGCACGGGCTGCGGCGACTGCACCGTCAAGTGCCCGTCCAAGGTCATCGTCAACAGGCTTGAGCCTCAGGATCAGGCGGCGGAGAAGCCGGCATCGTAAGGATTATGGAACATAAGCTGAGAAGAATCGACCGGGAGCTCGTATACCGGGGCAGTGTGCTCGATATCTACAAAGATACCATGGAGCTCCCGAACGGAAAGAAGGAATACTGGGACTTTGTGGATCACAGGAAGGGCGGGGCGTGTATTGTCCCGGTCCTCCCGGACGGAAGTCCGGGAAGCTTACGCTTCTGACAAAGATCCGTCCTGCGGTGGCCTGGTGCAGCGAGTTCACGGATATCTATCTGGCGGAGGATCTCTCCCGGGAAGGTGATCAGGATCTTGATGACGCGGAGGAGATCGGACTCGAGCCGTGGGATCTTTCCGAACTCTGCCGCAGGATCTATGCCGGGGAGCTGCAGGACGCAAAGACTGTGGCCGGGATCCTGGCCTACAGCAATCTGCGGATGCTGAGAGAACGCGGGTGATGAAAGCCTGCGGCGGACCGCAGCCGCCGGATAAGGTGCTCTGCGCTCTGTGCAGTTCGGCAGGAACGCGGGTGTTCCTGCTGAAGAATCCCGCCTCCTGAGACAGAGATAAGATGAATAAAAAGTGCGCTTCGGCGCCGGTATGATTCCGGTCCGCCGAAGCGCACTTTTTTAATCTCTGACGCAGAATTCTCGTGATTTCAATCATGAGATGAATGCGCAAATTGAAACTTTTCTTTTGTATGGGATACAGACCCGCGTCAGAGATGAAAGCCTCCGGCGGATCGCAGCCGCATAATTAGAAAGGTGCTTCGCACCTTGTGCGGCGCGGCAGGAACGCCGAGGCGTTCCTGATTCTGAAGCTGTATCACCGCATGAGGAAGGTTCACGGAGAAACGGGAGTTATTCGTTATATCCGTTGGGGTTCCTGCTCTGCCAGTTCCATGCATCCCTGCACATGTCTTCGATATTTTTCTCAGCGACCCATCCGAGGACTTCCTTTGCCTTGGTCGGATCGGAGTAGCACTGCGCGACATCGCCCGGTCTGCGCGGGTCAATGACGTAGGGAAGATCTCTTCCGCAGGCTGCGGAGAACGCTTTGATGATATCAAGAACGCTGTATCCGTTGCCGGTTCCGAGGTTAAAGATCTGAACACCCGGGAGCGTCTCCATACCCTCGATGGCTTTCACATGACCCTTGGCGAGGTCTACTACGTGGATATAATCACGGATGCCGGTTCCGTCCGGTGTGTCATAATCGTTGCCGAATACATGGATGCACTCGCGCTTGCCGGATGCTACCTGCGCAACATACGGGAGAAGATTGTTCGGGATGCCCTTGGGATCTTCGCCGATGAGGCCGCTTGCATGTGCTCCGATCGGATTGAAATAGCGGAGCAGCATGACCTGCCACTCGTTATCGCTCCTCCAGATGTCCGTGAGGATCCTCTCCTGCATGGATTTCGTTGCGCCGTACGGATTTGTGGTCTCGCCGAGAGGGCATTCCTCGGTGATCGGAACGAAAGCCGGATCGCCGTAGACAGTTGCGGAGGAGGAGAAAACAATCTTCTTTACGCCGTGTTTCCGCATGACATCGCACAGGGTCAGAGTTGACTCGATATTATTGTGATAATATTCGATCGGTTTCTGCGTGGACTCGCCGACTGCCTTGTACCCGGCAAAGTGAATAGCCGCGTCGATATTTTCTTTGTCAAAAAGTTCGTTGAGTGCTTCGCGGTCGCAGATATCCAGATTGTAGAAAACAGGGCGCTTGCCCGTTATTGTCTCGATCCGATCAACGACCAGCTCTTTCGAGTTGTAGAGGTTATCAGCGATGACAACTTCATAGCCGGAGTTGAGAAGCTCCACACATGTATGACTTCCGATAAAACCTGTTCCGCCCGTTACTAAAATTTTCATAAGTATGACTCCTTTTTTCTGCCTTTCGGATCTTTGATCATCTGATATTAGAATGCCTTAAATTCAGCCGTTCCACAATAGTTTTTCGATTTTGATAGATGTAATTTTGTTGCAGAATAAATGTCCTGACAGTACAATAAGGAATGGAAGACAATGCAGCTGAATCCTGCGGGAGGTCCGGCAGTCCTGTCTGCCCGGTCATGAGATGTGGAACAGGCTCTCCTGCAGAGAACATGGGGGATGGCATGGAGACTTTCAAAGTCAGTAACAAAGTCAGAGAAAAATCTATGATGGCTCTGTCAGTCTACAATGTCGGCAGGCAGCAGTGTACGCCCGGTTATAAATGGGGACCCGGGATCCGGGATCATTTTCTGATCCATTTTGTCACGGGCGGGAAAGGCACATATACCGTCGGGGATAAGGAGCGTCCGATATCAGCCGGAGATGTTTTTATTGTGTTTCCGGGCATGGAGATCAGCTATCAGGCGGACCTGGACGATCCGTGGAGCTACGAATGGGTCGGCTTTAACGGAAGTGACGCGAGAGCGCTTCTCAATGCATCGGATTTTGCTCCGGACAGGCTTGTGATGGAGAAGATCGCCTATGGGGACCGTCTGCACAGCTGCCTGTGTGCGGTCTATGATTCTTATGGAAGTGAGTTTTACAATACGGTCGCGATGACCGGGCATCTGTACGGTCTGCTCGCTCTGCTGGCTGAGAAAGCGGAGTACATCGATCCGGTGCGTGACCGGGATGCTGAAATTGTGCGAAGGGCGATCGCTTTTATCGACTCACGGTATTCCTACACGATCTCGATCGAGGATGTGGCGCATTTCGTGGGCGTGAGCAGGAGCACCCTTTTCCGAATGTTCATTCGCTACCTCGAGATCTCGCCGAAGGAATATCTTGAGCGCTACAGGATCCGCAAGGCGTCTGCCCTTCTGCGGACGACGGATCTGACTGTCGGTTCGATCGCAACATCGGTGGGATACGATAACGGCCTTTATTTTTCGAAGGCCTTCCGGAGAATGACAGGACAATCGCCTACAGAATGCCGGATGGAGGCACGGGAGACGGAAAATGAAGACTCGTAAAGCGCAGCAGAGCCTGACAGTATCTGCCGCAAAAAGATAAAGCATCGGAGTGGAGGAAATGAAAATGCAAAAACCAAGGCTTACAATGGATGGAGTAAAGCAGCTGCTGGAGACACGCTTTATCAATGTGTTCGACCTGCAGTATGAACCGGGGAAGCATTATTATAATGCGACAAGGAGTAAAGCCGAAGATCTCACTGCGCTCAAGTCCGACAGTGAATTTCAGACCATGATCCCGGACGCGGTCTCCTGCTTTGTAATCGTGAAGGTCAGGGGGGAGGAGCCGAAGCTTCTCCTGTCCTATGAATTCAGATATCCGACAGGCCGGTTTCTTCTGAGCCCGCCGGCAGGTCTGATCGACCCCGAGGACAGGGGGGCTGAGGTACCGGCCCTTCTCACAGCGAAGAGAGAGATTTTGGAGGAGACAGGTCTTCCCGTCGGTGAGACGGACAGGATCCGGCTTGTGAATCCGCTGCTTTTCAGCTCTCCCGGCATGACCGATGAGAGCAATGCGCTGGCCTGCGCTGTCATCACAATGGACAGCTTTGAGGGAGTTGATCGGTCAGGCGCGGTCGGGACAGAGCTTTTCAGCGGGTACGAGCTTTATACGGAGGAGGATGCGCGGAGAATTCTCCGGGAAGGGCGCGATGACAACGGGAATTTCTATTCCGTCTATACATGGTGCGCGCTGATGTATTTTGTTTCCGGTCTGTGGAAAGAAGAGTGAAGATTTTCTTCTGAACAGGGTGCCGGCTCCTGCATTCAGTGAGTACCCGTAAATTCGCACGAAAAATCCGGGAGCACTTTGTGAAAAGGTGAGCATGGCATAAATCCGAAATGGTTCCTTATAATGACAGCAGACGCAGACGCGCCTGCTGTTTTCTGTTTTTTCAGCGGGAGTAAATCTTCGCTTCTGTAAGCGGTGGGTAAATCAACGGTAAGGAGGGAATCTTTTGTACGATGAATTATTCCGTTCGCTCCGCGCGGAGCTCATGACGTCTCCCGCAATGACAGGTGATCCTTCAGACGAGGAGATCCGCAGTGCCATAACCGGCATTGTAAATGCCGCACACAGGGAAAAATATCTGACGATCGGAGAGCGGACCCGTATTTCCAGAGAGCTCTTCTATTCGGTCAGGCGGCTCGACATCCTGCAGGATCTTGTGGATGACCCGGATGTCGTCGAGATCATGGTCAACGGGCCGGACCGGATCTTTGTGGAGAAGGGCGGCGTTCTTCAGCGTCTCCCCCGCGGATTTTCCTCGCCGGAAAAGCTGGATGATGTCATACAGCTGATCGCAGGCCGCTGCAATCGTGTCATTAACGAGCGGAGTCCTATTGTGGATGCCCGCCTTTCGGACGGGAGCCGTGTCAATGCAGTCATCTCGCCGGCTGCGCTGAACGGGCCGATCCTCACGATCCGACGATTTCCGAAGGAACCGATCACGATGGATAAGCTGATCCGTCTCGGAAGTCTCACGGAGGAGGCCGCGCTTTTTCTGGAGGATCTGGTCCGGGCGGGCTATTCCAGTGTGATCAGCGGCGGGACGAGCGCAGGCAAGACGACCTTTCTGAATGCGCTGTCGAATTACATTCCGAAAAATGAAAGAATCATAACCATTGAAGATAACGCGGAGCTGCAGCTGCAGGGAATCGACAACCTTGTTCGCCTTGAGGCAAAAATGGCGAATATGGAGGGCAATACCGAGATCACGATCAGAGATCTCATCCGATCAAGCCTCAGAATGCGGCCGGACCGGATCATTGTCGGGGAAGTGCGCGGAGGAGAAGCGGCTGATATGCTGCAGTGCTTCAATACAGGCCATGAGGGAAGCTCCTGCAGTATTCACGCAAACTCCTGTTACGACGCGATTTCAAGGCTTGAGACGATGGTCATTATGGCGCTGCCGATTCCTCTTGCCGCGATCCGAAGACAGATCGCAGGCGGCGTCGACATTCTGATCCACCTGGGAAGGCTCCGGGACGGAAAACGCAGAGTGCTTGAAATCGCCGAAGTGGACGGGATGAGACAGGATGAGGTCGGGATCCACAGTCTGTTCAGGTGGGACGACAGAGAGGAAGAACTGATTAAGACCGGGGAGCTTATGAATACGCTGAGACTTGAGAGGCTGCGAAAAATAAGCCGGAAGCGGTCATGAGAAAATGAAAAACTGTGCGGACAGGTTTGACGGAGAGGGTTCTTATGCACAGACAGGCTCCGCAGGGAAAGGACGGGAGGAAGACAGTATGCAGAAGATCACTGAACACGGGCAAAAGTCCCGGACGCTCTTCGGTAGAGATCTGCCCGGGCGCAGTCAAAGGGCATGCTGCGGGAAGGAAAACAGGAAGAGCAGGAAAAGCTTTGGGGACACGGGCATCGGGAAGAACAGAGGAGGCTTTGCTTACACGGACGTCAGGAGGAACGGGAAAATCACAGAGAATCCGGTTATCCGGCAGAGCACGGGCGGTCGGAAACGGCCGGGAAGTGCGTATGGAGAGGAGAAAGGGCAGGGGAATGCCTTACGGTTTTCTGTAAAAGCGGCGCAGAAAGAGGAAAGGATTCCTCAGGACGGTGCGGATGGTCCTGACTACCGTACATGCCGGCCGGACGTGAGGACGAAAATCCGCTATGCTCTTGAGGCGTTCCTTCTCGTTTCGGTCATCGACTATCTCTTTTATAAGCGCTTCCCGGCACTCCTTCTGCTGCTCCCTGCCGGGATCCTCTTCTACAGGGTGCGCATCCGGGATCACGGCCGGGAACGGAGAAAAAAGCTGGAGAGAGATTTTCGTGAGGCGATCAGCTTTATCGCCATCTCCTTAAGGGCCGGATACTCTGTGGAAAATGCCTTCCTTGAGGCTGAGAGAGATCTCTGCGACGTCATCGGAGCGGACGCGGATATGACTCTTGAGATGCATCGGATCAACGCCAGGATCCGAATTTCGGTCCCTGCGGAGACTGTCCTGAGCGATTTTGCAGTCCGCTCCGGATCCGAGGAGATCGGAAATTTCGCTTCCGTTTTCTGCGCGGCGAGAAAGCTCGGGGGAAATATGTCCGAGGTGACAATGGAGACGGCCGAAAGAATCGGAGAACGCATGGATGTGGAGAGGGAAATCGAGACGAGCGTGGCTGCGAAAAAATATGAGCAGAGGATCATGAGCATTATGCCGGGTGTGATCCTTCTGTACATGCAGCTGACTTCTCCCGGTTTCCTGGATGTTCTCTACACAACTGCTTTTGGAGCTGTCGTTATGACGGCCTGCCTTCTGGTATATGCTGTTTCCCTTTTCTGGGGGAGGAAAATTGTTGAAATCCACGTGTGAGGAGGCGTTTCTATGAGGATATTTTTGGTCTATGCGGTTCTCCTTGCCGCTTTCGGGATCCTTTTTTTCCGGGTCAGAGGCTTCTTCGGGAAAGCTGCGGGCTTTGTGAATCGGAAGATCTTTTCTTCGCTCGGTCTTCCGGACCGGGTGGTGCGCACAGCGCTGGCGGCGCTTTTTATCTCGAATATCCTTGCAGCGGCAGCCAGCTTTCTGTATTATGAAAAGGATACTGTCCTTCGGGGATTTATCCGACGGGACGGGTACGGCGGGGTAAGCTTCACGGAGGATCTTGTGGCCCGTGTGGGGGAGGAAGAAGAGGAGATCAGAGTCGAGGTGGATCCCAGAGCTTACACGGAGGCTGAGATCGAGGAAATGTTCGCCAGCGCCGCGAAAGCACTTCCGGCAGCCTGTCTCGGGGACATGCCGGCAGACCATGTCGATGACAACGTCCTTTTTCCGTCTGCTCTGCAGGGTCTTCCTTTTTCCGTTTCCTGGTTTACCGACCGGCCGGACGTGATCGACTGGGACGGCACCCTTCTTGACGCGGCGGATCCGGAAGGAACCCCGGTCAAACTGACTGCAGCCATCTCTCTTGGAGAAGATACCAGGGAAGAGGAAATACAGATCTGTGCCTATCCGAGGATCCTTACAGAGTCGGAGTCACGAAGAAAACAGATACTCAGTGCGATCGCCTCAGAAAACAGTCCGGAAAATGAAAATCTCATTCTTCCGGATACCGTCGGCGGGAAGCGTGCAGTCTGGGAGCGGGCCGGCGGAGACAGAGGTCTCTCGCTGCTTCTTACGGGTTTCATTTTATCGATCCTCCTTCTTTTTTCCGGGATTCGGAACCGTGAGGCGGATGCGGAGCGGAAGAAAGAGGAGATGCTCATGGATTATCCGCATATTGTGAGCAAGCTTGTGCTTCTGCTCTGCGCCGGACTCAGTATGAGAAGCGCGTTTCTTATGATGGCATCCGACTATAAGGAGAGTCTTGAGAACGGCGGCCGGAGACGGGAAGGGTTCGAGGAGATCCTCCGCCTGTGCAGCGACATGGAAAAGGGCCTTTCCGAGGCGGAGGCCTATGAAAGCATGGGACGCCGCGCCTGCGAGATCAGATACAGGACATTTGCGGCTCTCCTTGTACAGAATATGCGGCGCGGGAGCCGGGAACTGATCGATCTCCTGTCAGGGGAGGCAGACGAGGCCTTTGAGGAGAGGAAACGAAAGGCCAGGATCCTGGGGGAGAAGGCAGGAACAAAGCTGATTTTCCCGACAATGCTGATGCTTCTGGTCGTGATCGCGGTCATTATGACGCCTGCTTTTGTCTCATTCCTGTGACCCGTTTTTTTGCGCGAAAACAGAAAACCATGTATTTGTCAAGAATAATCTCATAGAAAGTACAGACAACCTTACATGCCCTTTTTGTATAATTTTACCTCTTGAAATCCATACCTTCATAGAGTATCATTTTTATGCACCACAAGATATAGTGTCTTTTTTGTTGAAAGGCACACAATCTGGTGTCAAAAAGATACCCCCGAATCATAGGAATTGCAAGACAATTCAGAATATGATGAGGGTGCAATCGGACAGCCTGAGCGGATGTACGGCAGCATGCGGAGGAGTGGAGTTTATTATGAAGATTATTAAAAGAAGCGGTAAGGAAATGATTTTTGACGGTCGTAAGATCACTGCCGCAATAGAGAGAGCAAATAAGGAAGTCTCTGAAAAGATGAGACTGAGCAAAAGCCAGATCAAGGACATCGAGCGTGAAGTTGAAGACAACTGCAAGAGCCTTACACGCGCAGCCAATGTCGAGGAGATCCAGGATATGGTCGAGAACGGCATTATGGGTGCCGGACGCTATGAGGTGGCGAGAAAGTATATCACCTATCGTTACAAGCATGCGCTCGTACGCCAGGCCAATACGACCGACGACCAGATCCTCAGCCTGATTGAATGCAGCAACGAGGAAGTGAAGCAGGAGAATTCCAATAAGAATCCGACGGTCAACAGCGTTCAGCGTGATTATATGGCCGGCGAAGTCAGCCGTGACCTGACGAGAAGATTTCTTCTTCCGGATGAGGTGGTTCGCGCGCATGAGGAAGGAATTATCCACTTCCACGACTCCGACTATTTTGCACAGCATATGCACAACTGCTGCCTGGTCAACCTTGAGGATATGCTCCAGAACGGCACGGTCATCTCCGAGACCATGATCGAGAAGCCGCACAGCTTCGCAACGGCTTGCAACATCGCGACACAGGCCATTGCGCAGATCGCGAGCTCCCAGTACGGCGGACAGAGCATCACGCTGTCCCATCTGGTCCCGTTCGTAGAGGTCAGCCGTCAGAGATTCAGAAAGGAAGTCCGCGAAGAGTTCGCCGAGTCCAATATGGAGGCAACGGAGGAGCAGATCAACAGCATCGCCGAGATGCGCGTCCGCAAGGAAGTCAACCGCGGTGTTCAGGTGATCCAGTATCAGGTCATTACACTTATGACGACCAACGGACAGGCTCCGTTCATCACGGTGTATATGTATCTGGATGAGGTTCCGGAAGGACAGCTGAGAGACGATCTCGCGATGGTCATCGAGGAGATGCTGAGACAGCGTATCCAGGGCGTCAAGAATGAGAAAGGCGTCTGGATCACACCGGCATTCCCGAAACTCATCTATGTCCTGGATGAGGATAACATCTACGAAGATTCGAAATATTACTATCTGACAAGACTTGCTGCAAAGTGCACAGCCAAGAGGATGGTCCCGGATTATATTTCCGCGAAGAAGATGAGGGAGTATAAGAACGGTGACGTCTATCCGTGCATGGGATGCAGATCCTTCCTCACACCGGACAAGGAAGGTCTGGGAGAGAACGGTGAGCACAAGTATTACGGCCGCTTCAACCAGGGTGTTGTCACACTGAATCTTGTCGACGTTGCCTGCTCATCCGGAAAGGATGAGGAGACCTTCTGGAAGCTGATGGAAGACAGGACAGAGCTCTGCTACAGAGCGCTGATGTGCCGCCACAAGAGACTGCTCGGAACGCCGTCGGATGTTGCTCCGATCCTCTGGCAGTATGGCGCACTGTCCAGGCTTAAGAAGGGAGAGAAGATCGATAAGCTGCTCTTCAACAACTATTCAACGATCTCCCTCGGCTACGCAGGCCTGTGCGAGTGCACGAAGTATATGAAGGGCGTATCCCACACAGATCCGGCGGGCAAGGATTTTGCGCTGAAGGTCATGCAGTTCATGAATGACAAGTGCGCAAAGTGGAGAGCTGCGACGAACATCTCCTTCAGCCTCTACGGGACACCGCTCGAGTCCACGACCTATAAGTTCGCGAAGTGCCTGCAGAAGCGCTTCGGTCAGATCCCGGAGGTCACGGACCGGAATTATATTACGAACAGCTATCACGTTCATGTCACAGAGGAGATCGACGCTTTCACGAAGCTGAAGTTCGAATCCGAGTTCCAGGAGCTGTCTCCGGGCGGAGCGATCAGCTATGTCGAAGTTCCGAATATGTCGAATAATATCGATGCGGTCCTGGCAGTCATTGAGTACATTTATGACAATATCATGTACGCAGAGCTCAACACCAAGAGCGACTACTGCCAGAAGTGCGGATATGACGGAGAGATCATGATCGTCACGGACAAGGACGACAAACTGGTCTGGGAGTGCCCGAACTGCGGGAACCGCGATCAGAATACGATGAACGTCGCGAGAAGGACCTGCGGATATATCGGAACACAGTACTGGAATCAGGGACGGACACAGGAGATCAAGGAGAGAGTCCTTCATCTTTGATGTCTGAAATAATCAGAAAAATTTTCTGTGATTTCCATTAAAAAACTTGTGAATCATGACCGGGAAATTTTTGAAGATTTGCAACAAGAAATGAACATTAAATGTATCGGGCCGCGCTCTTTGAGAATGCGGCCTGATTTTTTACTCTCTGACGCAGAATATTCATGATGTAAATCTATGATGAATGCGCAAAGTGAAACCCGCCGCGCACGTCGCGGCAGGAACGCTGAGGCGTTCTTGAATCCGGGAGCCTTAAAGTAAAGGATGTGGGAAGTAGTTTTAGTAAGTGAAAAGAAAAGAAGCAAGGCCGGTGCATGGATGACAGTCTTGCTTCTTTTTAATATCATTGTAAGAGAGAAAAATAACTCCGCCATTATCTTGCATTCAATGCGGTGACAAAAGCGAGATAGCAGGCAAAGTCACCGAGACGTTTTCGGATATATGGGTCGGCTTCTGCATCCCCCAGCGTGTCGCGCCACGTGGCAGGTTTCTGCTGTGTCCGCAGACACCGCGCAAGAATATTAAGCTTTGTGATACAGGAGGTGTGCGCGGAAGTCCGGTCACTGTCAATATCCATTTTTTCCTCAACATTCAAGAACCGCCAGTCCATTCTGAATTTTGCGTAGCGTACAGAAGATTCTATCAGGTCCTGATACAGTTCCAAAGCATCCGGATCCGAACCGACTTCAGTCAGTATAGCATCGTGTACCGATCGCATTTCCTCGAGTGTCAGTGACTGCGGCATGGCTGCGTAACTGTCGTATGTTGTTGGCATAGGTCATCTCCTTTCAGATCATATTCCACAGAGAGGAGTGGAAAAACTCGCGGCTCGACGCAATGCGGGCAATGTCTCTCTGTTCGAATTTTCAGCAAGACGTGCCTGCGGTGCAGTAAGAGTCTAACACCCGTCATTAATTCCATGCAAGTACTGTTTTCCGGTCTGATGTTACAGAAATTCTTTCTGACAGCTGCAGGTTCTGTCCTGTACTGTACCTTAAAGTGACGTGTGTGATATAATTACAGCTAATCTTCATGGGCCCTTCCCGGAAACCCGGAGAATATCTGATAAGAAATCGAAATACGATCCGGAGAAAAACGGACAGGAAACTGAAAATGTACGGAGCAGGACCGGGGGGATGGGAGAGCAGAAAATCTGTGCAAGTTGATCATATGGATATGGCAGACGCGAATGGCCTGCAGTATGAATGGAGAACTTTTATGGCGAAAAAGCAGGGGAACTGGACCGGCTTATTCAACAGTACGATCCTGGAAAGAGGGAAAGCGTATTATCGCAGCGGTCGGGTAAAAGACTTTACAGAGAACTCCGAGGGATACACTATGCATGTTCGGGGCATGCGAAATTATACGGTTTCCATCGGGACAGATGCCGGGGGGAATGTGACGAAGCTTCAGTGCTCGTGCCCCTTTGCAGGAAAGGCCGAATGTAAGCACATGGCTGCCGGACTTTTCTATCTGGAAGAGTATCTGGGCAGAATCGTTAATCTCGCACCCGAAGACGATGCTGCGGGAGGAAAATCAGTTCCCGGGATACACGGATCCTCCGCAGCGGAAAAAGCAGCTGCCTCCCGGGATACCGTCCGGGAGCGGGGAGCAGCCGAAAGTACCGGAGCCGCCGCTTCCGCAGCGAAAAAGAGAGCAGGTATGAATAACGGCGCGGGATCCTCTGCACAGAAAGACCCCGCCGCAGACCTGCTTCCGGCGCTCTGCGGACTTCAGCAAAAAGAGATCGCAGACCGCAGGAATGATGAGGGAGGGACACAGTTCGTTCCATCTGACTACCACTACTTTCATTATGAAAATTATTTATCTGACCTGAAATATACGGCAGCGGCCAGAAGGAAAGCTCTGGAGTATATCAGGCGTGAAGATCCGATGATCCGGGTCTCGCTGCGGTACAATGAGGGGTGGGGATCCGAGGATCTGACCGGCACAGCAGTCCTGACGGGCGAATCGAAAAATTATTATTCCGACTGGACAGCCTGCATTACATTTGGCCGGGAACGAATTTTAGCTTCCTCATGCACTGAGTGGGGCTGCCGCAATGCGCGGTATTACGGGAAGGACGAACCGGCCTGCGAGCACCAGCTGGCTGCGATTTACCTGCTGCAGGACTATCTGAAAAAGAATAATCCGGGGGATGCCACGAATCTGTCCGGTCTGCATTTTCTTTCTGAGATTGCCGGGGTGAAGAGGGAACCGGACCGGAATATTGTTCCTTCCCTTTCGATCATACCGTATCTTACTCTGGAGGAGAGCGGACTTTCTGTCTGTTTTCGCGCCGGGGCCGGGAAATATTATAAAATAAAGGATCTGAACGAGTTTGCGGAAGTGATGAAAAAAGGCGGGCAGATGCATTTCGGTACGAAGACCGAGCTTACGCTTGGCAGAGAGTATCTGCTTCCCGGGTCTGAAAAGTGGAATACATTTCTCGATGCTTTCCTTCAGGATGAAAAGATTCAAATCAGTCAGTTCGAATCCAGGATCAGAAATTCACGGTACTATAATTCCGAGATCTCCCGGACCAAAGACAAAATTGTTCTGGAAGGGCAGAACCTCGACAATTTTTTTGACGCGGCGCTTGGGGAGACGCTCGAGTTTACGGACAGGACAGAAGGCGGAAAAACGAAGAGCGCGATCAAATTCGGAGTCCGCGATCTTTCCATAACGCTTCAGCTGGAACTGAACAGGAGCAGAAGCGGAGTCATCGAGGGGATCCTCCTTGCAGGAGATGTGCCCAGAACGTTCAGGGGAATCGGGCATGCCTATTACATCTCAGAGGGATCCCTGAACCGGATTCCGGATGACCGGTATGCCCTTCTGCGTCCCATCCTCGGGGCAGAGCAGGAAGGATGTATACGGATCATGATCGGGCGTTCGTATCTTTCCGATTTTTACAGGAGAGCTCTGCCGGGTCTTCAGGATGCCGTAAAAATCGAATCTTCGCCCGAAGTCGAAGCGGAAATCGGGACCATTCTTGCACCGGAGCCGGAATTCATTACGTATTTTGATGTGGATTCCGGAAACATAATCGGGCGCTGTGATGTCTTCTATGATTCAGTAAGATTCCTGCTGACAGATCATCTTGCCGGAAACGGGAGTGAATCCTTCCGGAATTTTGAGGATGAGCAGGGAATGCTCGAACTTCTCCGGCAGTATCTCTCAAATTATGATCCGCAGTACCGCATTCTTTTCGCGCCGAAGGAAAGCGATCTGGTCTTTGACCTTCTTGACCGGGGAATTCCCGAGATCATGAAGCGGAGCGAGGTGCGGATGACAGAACGGTTCCGCACTCTTCGGATCCGCAAAAGAGCCCGGTTCGATATCGGCCTGAGTGTCTCGGACGGCCTGCTTGATCTGTCGGTAAGCTCCACGGAGCTTACGCCCGATGAGCTCCTCGACATTCTTTACAGTTATCGAAAGAAAAAGAAATATGTAACACTTAAGAACGGCGATTTCTTTAAGCTGGATGAAAATGAATCCGTCGCGGACCTTTCGGAAATGCTTGAGGCTGTGAATATTCCTCTTAAGGAATTTGTCGCCGGGAAAATGCACATTCCCGCATACCGGGCGCTCTATCTGGACAGGATGATGGAGGCGTCTCAGGATCTTTATGCTACGAGGGACAGCCGGTTCAAGTCTCTGATCAAGGAATTCAAGACGATCGGCGAAGCGGATTTTGAAGTGCCTGCGACTCTGAAAGGGACGCTGAGAAGGTATCAGGTGACCGGTTACCGGTGGCTTCGGACACTGGATGCTTACCATTTCGGAGGTATTCTGGCTGACGATATGGGTCTCGGAAAAACGCTGCAGGTGATCACGGTGCTTCTGGCCGTCAGAAATGAGAATCCGGAGGAGAGGCGTCCTTCCCTCATTGTCTCCCCTGCTTCCCTGGTCTACAATTGGAAGGAAGAGATCCGCACTTTTGCTGACAGTCTGAAAGTTGTAACGGTCACGGGAACCCGGAAGGAGCGGAAAGAGATTATTGAGAATCGGGAGGATGCGGACGTGCTGATCACATCGTATGACCTCCTGAAACGGGATATCTCTATGTATGAGGATGCGCAGTTCCGCTTCCTCGTCGCGGATGAAGCGCAATATATCAAGAATCATAATACCGCAGCGGCGAAGTCCTTAAAGCTTGTCCGGGCGGATACACGGTATGCCCTGACAGGAACACCGATCGAGAACAGGCTCACAGAACTCTGGAGTATTTTCGACTATCTGATGCCGGGGCTTCTGTATTCATTCGAGGAATTCAGATCCGGGATCGAGACGCCGATCGTAAAGTCCGGGGATGAGGAGGCACGCGAGAGGCTGCGCAGGATGGCTGCGCCCTTCATTTTGCGGAGGAAGAAGAGCGAAGTCCTGAAAGACCTCCCGGAGAAGCTCGAGGAGCTGCGGTACGCGCATATGGAAAGCAGGCAGCAGAAGCTCTACGACGGACAGGTCGTCCGCATGCGTAGAAAGCTGCAGACCGTCGATGAGGCTGATTTCCGGAAAGGGAAAATCGAGATTCTTGCGGAGCTCACGCATATCCGGCAGATCTGCTGTGATCCGTCCCTGATGTTTTCGGATTATGACGGGCAGTCGGCCAAGAAAGAGCTCTGTCTTGAACTGATCGACTCCCTGATCGACGGGGAGCACAGGGCGCTCATTTTCTCTCAGTTCACAGCAATGCTTGAGAAACTGGAGGAGGAGCTGAAAAAGAAAAGAATCGAGTATTATAAGATCACAGGTGCTACGCCCAAGGAGAGGAGGATCGAGCTCGTTCGGGAGTTCAATACAGGGACGGTCCCGCTGTTCCTGATTTCGCTGAAGGCGGGCGGTACGGGTCTCAATCTGACCGGTGCGGATGTGGTCATTCACTATGATCCGTGGTGGAACCTCGCAGTTCAGAATCAGGCAACGGACAGAGCCCACCGGATCGGACAGACGAAGGTCGTCAATGTCTATAAGCTGATCGTCAAGGGGACCATCGAGGAGAAAATTGTGGAAATGCAGGAGAGCAAGCGGCAACTGGCCGACGATATCCTGCAGGCGGAAGGTGTGTCGTCCGCGGCAATCAGCAGAGAGGAGCTCCTGGAACTCCTCACCTGATTTGGAGGTTGTTTGTCATGCGTTTTGAGAGAACTACAGTGGATAAAAATCAAACAGCCGAAAGAGACGGGGAAACGGATCATGATTTCGGCATCGAAGGAGCCGGAATAACAGGATCGTTATCCGGGAACAGCGATTCAAAGTATGGAACTTCGCCCTCGGAGAAGACAGAACGGCCGGAGAAAGTGGAAATGCCGAAGGGGGCACAGAGGCCGGAGAGGGCAGAGAACTCAAAGGCGACAGAACTGCCGGAGAAAGCGTTAATCCCGAAGGGGGCACAGATACCGGAAAAGGGAGAGATCTCAAAGGAGACAGAGATGCCGGCGGCAGAGATCTCAAAGGAGACAGAGATACCGGAAAAGGCGGAGATGCAGAAGAAGTCGACCGTGCGGGATATGACGGAGGGGTCGATCGCCGGGCATCTGACTGCATTCGCGCTCCCGCTCCTCTTCGGAAATGTCTTCCAGATGCTGTACAACACGGTGGATTCCATCGTCGTCGGTAATTTTGTCGGAACAGAGGCACTGGCTGCGATCAGCTCGACGACTATGATCGTCAATATCATGATCTTTTTCTTTAACGGCTTCTCCATCGGCGGCGGTGTTGTGATCAGCCGGTATTTCGGAGCCCGCAAACTGCAGGAACTTCACAGGACTGTGGAGACTGCAATAGCGGTCACGATCCTTTTCGGTATCTTCTTTACGCTTGCAGGGTTCGTACTCGTCCCGGCCATGCTGAAGCTCATGCAGACCCCGGAGGATGTATTCCCGCAGGCGAAGGTCTATCTGGAGATCTACTTCGGAGGGGCACTGGGACTCCTCCTCTACAATATGGGAAGCGGTATTCTGAGAGCGGTGGGTGATACAAAGAGGCCGCTGTACTTCCTTATTTTTACGAGTCTCCTGAACACCGTGCTGGATCTCTTTTTTGTCATCGTGCTGAAGGCGGGGATCGCGGGGGCGGCCTATGCAACGATCATTTCACAGTTCCTCTCGGCGTTCCTTGTTCTCCTGCTTCTTTTGAGAACGGAAGATATCTATAAGCTGACTCTTAAGGATCTTAAGATCGATCTTCCGATCCTTAAGATGATCTTCGGGATCGGTCTGCCGACTGGAATTCAGTCCGTGATCACTTCCGTATCCAACGTGTTCGTGCAGTCCTATATCAACGGATTCGGCTCCGGGTGCATGGCCGGATGGGGGGCTTACAACAAACTGGATTCTTTCATTTTCCTGCCGATCAATTCGCTCAGCCAGGCGGCCACGACCTTTGTCAGCCAGAATATAGGAGCGGGCAGAACGGAGCGGGCCAATAAAGGAGCGGCAAGATCGATCCAGATGGCGGTCGGAGTGACGGCGGTGATCGCGACGATCCTGATCGTGCTCGCGCCGCAGGCGACAGCGCTCTTCACGAACGATGAGGAGGTCATTTATTACGGCGTGCTTTTTCTGCGCATGAACACGTACTTCCTGATGTTCAATGCGGTCAACCATGTTCTGGCCGGAGCGCTCAGGGGAAGAGGAGAATCCAGGGTCCCGATGTTCTGCATGCTTCTGTGTTTTGTTCTGATCCGGCAGATTTATCTGTTCATCGGCAGCAGGATCGCCTATACGCCCTATGTCGTCGGATTCGGTTATCCGGTAGGCTGGATGACATGCTGTGTGCTCGAGCTCACATATTTCATCAGATTCAGGAACAGACATGTCTCCGAACGGATCTGAGAAATCGTTACAGGTTCCTGTTTCATTTTACACATCACGCGGACCCGGGAATAATTTGCAGCGGCTGAGGAGCCAATAAGAAGCCAAAACTTCCCACATGCTTCAGTGTGGTCCCTTCCCGAAGCCTTATGGTCTGGATGCGGGAGGCTTTTGTTAAGAAGTCTGTGTTACTGTGCAGCGGTTAAGAGATCAGGGAGAGATCTGTTTTCGCGATGCAGCAGTTATCTTCGTGAAAAGGGGTGAAATCATGGAGAAAAAGGAAACAAAAGGGAACAGCGGGCGTGGGCGGGATCATCAGCGGGATCGCTGAAGTCAGAGGGTATGTGCTGGGATCATCTCCCTCGGTCTTTTCACTCGTTACATTTGTGGGAGGGGATCCGCAGGCGAGTTTCGGCACCATGCACGGAGCAGTCTTCGGGGCGATTGCCGGAGCGGTGACTATATTTACATCCTTCCTTCTCAGTTATATGACTGCCGGGAAAGGAAAGAAGATATGAATCCGCATATTCTGAGAATGCTTTCGGAATATACGCATTGGCGTATCTGAAGGGAAAGAAGGGCACAAGAACTTGATGTGTGGTATAATGAAAAACACAATATGTGGATGGGATTTCACATATTTGCACAGAGTGACGTTAAATGGTCAAAATCTATCATAATCGGTGAAAATTGCTCTTCTTTTTGTACATAAGATTGAAAATGAATTGAGACCGTTGTCTTTTTATTTCGTTTGAAGTACAATGGTCACGGTTTTACAGTGAAAGACCGTGCAGTAAGTGCGGCTTTCCAAATGCTTTCTGACGAACAGATGAGAACAGGAATGCATGTGGACCGACTGTTGATGTAAAAATTCTGTTTATCTGAGCGGTGCCTGATCCAGTGAGCATGGAGCGCAGGCGGAATGCGAAAGGCACTGCAAAGATACAGTATAGCTTGTGGGAGGTAATAATGGATATCGCTCTTCGTGACAGAGCAGGCTCTTCAGGACATAAGAGAAGCCGTTCATCGGGCAGGAACCGGAGAACGGCTGCAAAGCGTGCAAGAGTATCCGTTCCGCTTTATGTAAAATTACTTATACTATTAGGCCTGCTTCTGGCCTGTCTGGGAACTGCGTTCCTGGTTGTCGCAGGAACGTATAAAGACCGTTTTATCGAAGGGACGATCATCAACGGAATCAATGCGGGCGGCAAGACTGCAGCTGAGGTTGAATCAGAGATCCGTGAGAGAGTTGAGAATTTCTCGCTTACACTGACTTTCCGCGGAGGAAGGCAGGAGACCGTCACCGGCGATGAGTTCGGATACGCATATGCTCCTTCCGGCGGTGTACAGGATCTGGTCGATCATCAGAACAGGCTCGGGTGGCTATCCGGCAAGATGGGGGAGGTTCATACGTTCACCGTCAGTGAGGCTACAACGTACAGTCCGGAAATGCTGGATGCGCGGATCAGTTCGCTCCCGGAGCTGCAGATCGGGAGCCAGATGGCACCGACAAACGCATATCTTCAGATCGAGAATAACTCTTTTGCGATCGTCGGGGAGACACAGGGATCGATGCTTCGTTATGATGTCGTCCTCTCGTCGATTGAGGAGGCGATTGCAGGCGGGACGCAGAGTGTGGATATTTCCGCAAATGTCAATGCCTATGAACAGCCGATCGTCTATGCGGACAATCCTAACCTGATCGCGATGAGGGATGAGCTGAATACGTTTCTGCAGACGAGCATTACCCACACGTTGAAGAACGGAACAAAGACGCTGGATGCATCGACATTGATCGGCTGGATCAGCCGTGATGAGAACGGCGGATATTACCTTGATGATGCTGTTATACGCAGCAATGTGAACGCCTATGTCGCAGGGCTGGCAGCGGAAGTGGACAGTGTGAAGAATACGGTCTCGTTCCAGTCTACACTGAGCGGTGTTGTCGAAATCGGAAGTGCGCAGGGCAATGGAGCACAGATCACTACCAACGGCGTTCAGATCGATCAGGCTGCGGAAGCTGAGCAGCTTTATAATGAGATCATGGGACATACAAGCACAGAGCGTCCGCCGATTTATTCTCTGGATGCGAGTCTTACGCCCGCAGATCTCGGCATTGGAAATACATATGTCGAACTTGATCTCTCGAAGCAGCATCTCTTCTATTATAATAACGGACAGCTGGCCGCCGAGAGTGAGATTGTAACGGGATCTGAGAACAGCACACCGACACCGCGTGGAATCTATTATCTGCAGAATAAAGAGACTTATGTTACGATGCTTGGTCCGCTCCTGCAGGACGGCACCACAAGGTCGTACTATACTCTTGTGAAGTACTGGCTTCCCTATGACATTGATAACGGGATCGGAATGCATGATGCCACATGGAGAACAACGTTCGGCGGAGATATTTATCTGGAGAACGGTTCTCACGGCTGTGTAAATCTTCCGGAGGCGGTCGCAGCTGTGCTTTTTGAGCAGCTGAGCGTCGGAACGCCGGTCGTTGTATTCGGATAAAACATAAGATCGGAGCATCGCAGCTGTATTCGTATAAAGGATGCAGAAGCGGAACCGGTAAATGAAAACATCACGTTCCGGCGGATTTTCGCAATATCGTAAAGGTCGACCGCTGTATATGGCTGCAAAGAGAAAGGATGCGGCCACATACAGCGGTTTTTTTGTGCGGAAATTGGCTCAGTCGTGAACAATAGAGCGATCCTGCTGCATCCTGCAGGGATGCAAAGCGCTTCTTTGATGCGCGGCTGTAAAAGAAGCGCTCTTTATGAGCACAGTGGTCAGGAAGCAGGAATGACAGTACCGTTTATGCGCCCGGTCTGCTATAATAGAAAGACCAAAACATCCCGCATGCATTTATTCGGCGGCAGCCGGGATTCGGGAACGCCTCGCGTTCCAGCTCCGAAAAGGGCGGCCTTTCCCTGGGTTTCCCGGGTGCCATCGGGATTTCGAATGCGGGAAGTTTTCGTAAGAAGAATACAGGAAGAGTCGTGAGAGCCGCGGATGCGGCGGGGGAGGGGCTATGTATTATGGAGATTTGAAAAAAACAGATATAGCGAACGGGATCGGCGTCCGTGTCACGCTGTTCGTGAGCGGCTGCACACATCACTGTCCCGGCTGCTTTCAGCCGGAGACCTGGGATTTTTCCTATGGAAATAAATATACCTGGGAGACAGAGATGGAAATCATGGAGGCCCTCAAACCGGGTTACGTGAAGGGTCTTACACTGCTCGGCGGAGAACCGTTCGAGCCGGCCAATCAGATGGAGCTCGTCTACCTGCTCCGAAGGATCAATAATGAGTTCCCGAAGAAATCCATCTGGTGTTATACAGGCTATACACTGGAAGACGATCTCCTGAAGGAGAGCAGGGCAAGGTGCGAGGTGACGGATGAGATGCTCTCGAGAATCGATGTCCTGGTCGACGGAGAGTTCGTACTGGCAAAAAAGGATATTACGCTCCGTTTCCGCGGGTCTTCCAATCAGCGGATCATTGATCTGAAGGCATCACTCGCGGAAGGCCGCACGATCCTTTACAAGCTTCCGGACTGATAACTGCCACAATGGTATGTTACGAAAACTTCCCGCATCCTTTACTTTAAGGCTCCCGGAATAAATATTTCCACGTCGGGACGCTCCCGCTCGCTCGCACTGGCAGCGGTACTAACATATTTTTGAAGCCACA
>CADABA010000016.1:0-9509 GCA_902785985.1 uncultured Lachnospiraceae bacterium | reverse complement strand
TTTATCTCAGTGGGGGATTGAAACCCGCCACTGAGACGAGCAGGATATTGACCTATCCCCCGCTTATAGAAGCGGGGGTCTTCCCCACTGAGATAAATACATGTGGTAAGTTTGAGTATGTATATAAGCTTCCGGATGAATAACTATGACAACGGAACTGTGCGATGACGATGAATTTATTGTTCAATCGGACGAAAGACGAGAGAAAGAAAAAGTTGTGTATTGCACAGAGGGAGTTATTTTATTATTATATTGTGGTGATGCGAGGGGACATTGCCGCGCGGCGCGGCAGGAACGCCGAGGCGTTCCGTATGAACAGGTACCTGACGGCGTGCAGCATCAGGCACAGACGGTGATCTGTAAGAAAGACGTCCCGAAAGCAGCGTGTTCATAATTTCTGTAGTGGTGTGCTTCGCACACTTTGTTTTGATGTTTTGACCTTTTAGGGTGACTGGCCGGGAGTGGGAATGGTTTTCAGTAGAATTAAGGCAAATGGTCGCAGAAGAAAAGACCGATCTGAGTCCTGGGAGGACTATGATGAGGTCAGACCATCTCTGCTGCATAAAATTATACGCATAATACTGATCGTTATTGTTCTGATTCTGGTCCTTGCCGCTGTCTTTACGATCCTTGCTGAGCGATGGGCATTTAGTTACTGGAGAACTTTGCAGATCGATGAGATCATTTATCATCTGACGGCACCGCTCGAGGGGACCGGCGGAAATGTCATCAACGCATTCATCGCCAAGTGCATTGTGCCGACCGCTGTGATCATGATCCTTATTACGGTCCTGACGATTTATGCCCAGAGATACCGCTGGTATAATATCTTCCTGCTGGTAGAATATCTTGTGGCGATCCTGATTATTGTGTTCGGCGTTCGAAATGCCTGGACAAGACTGGATATCGGAACGTATCTCAGGAATCAGAATAATGATTCTGATTTTATTGAGACAAAATATGTGGATCCGGATGATGTGGAGATCACTTTCCCGGAGGAGAAGAGGAATCTGGTCTACATTTTCCTGGAATCGATGGAGATGACCTATGCCGATCGGGAGAGCGGAGGCGGTTTCAAGGAAAATATCATTCCGGAGCTCACCGAGCTTGCTCTGGAAAACGAAAGCTTTGCAGGCGGTAAGAATGAGCTGAACGGAGGATATGTTGTCCCCGGTGCGACCTTTACGATGGGCGGTCTTTTTGCGCAGACGAGCGGACTTCCGCTTCAGGTCGGCCTCAAGGCGACGATTTTTGACGGTCACGGTTCCATGAATGAGATGGGAACGCAGGAGCATTTCTTCCCTTCGATCACGACGATTGGAGATATCCTGGAGGACCAGGGCTATAATCAGGTGTTCTTCCTCGGATCGGATGCTGCTTTCGCAGGCAGAAATCTTTATTTTGAAGAGCATGGGGATTATAAGATAAAAGACCTGATCTATGCGGAGAAAAAGGGCTGGATCAGCAATTCTGATCTCGATAATACATGGGGCATGTTCGACTGGAGACTTTTCGATCATGCGAAGGATGAATTGCTCCGTCTTGCGGAAAAGGATGAGCCGTTCAATTTTACGCTGCTGACAGTCGATACACACTTTGAGGACGGTTTCCTCTGCCCGTACTGTGACAATGAGTACGGCGATGACCGCTATGCAAATGTCATGGCCTGCTCCTCCCGTCAGGTGACGGAATTTGTAGAGTGGATCATGGAGCAGGATTTTTATGAGAATACCACGATCGTACTCTGCGGCGATCACACGACGATGGATTCAGACTTTTGCGATGGCGTAGACCGTGATTATAACCGAAGAGTATATACGGCCTATATTAATTCTGCGGTATCCCCGGAGAGTACGAACGCGTACAGAACATACACAACACTGGATAATTTCCCGACTACACTTGCGGCCATGGGCGTACAGATCGAGGGAGACCGCCTCGGTCTCGGTGTGAATCTGTTCTCGCTGGAGCCTACGCTGTATGAAGTTTACGGCCAGAAGCTCATGTCGGAGCTCAACAAGAAATCTGAATTTATGGAACAGATCTCTGAGTTCGATCCTACGACCGAAGAATATAAGGCTTACCTGGAACGACATGGTGTGGATACCACATCTATGACGAACTCTTCGGAGAGCGGGGCAGAGAGCAAAAAGGAGAAAGTCGAACCGGCTGAACCGATCGTAGAACGCGAGATAACTTACTAGAAGGCTGGCCTGGCCGGAAAAGGGCATCCTAAAAATGAAGAGTTTGGATGCGGTTCCGGGCAGGCTTTTTGTCAATAAATGCTCCGGAAAGAGTCAAAAAACAAGCGAGGAGAAGAGGGATGGATAAGACAAAGCTTTCGCGAAAGGAAATGAAAGGCGCCGCTAAAAAAGTCCTGAAAAAGCACTATTGGGTCCTGGTAGTCCTCTGCCTGATCCTCGCATTCTTTAATGTGGAGTTTTCTTCTTCGCTGGACGTCATTGAAAGCACGTCGGATACGGAGGAACTGGAACAGCTCCTCTCCGATGATGGAGTGGCAGATAATCTGGATCAGAGGTACGGCGTCAGTGATGGAACCAGTTTTTATGATTTCATATACTCGGCAGTGAAGAAAGGTCTGCCGGAGACGATCCGGGCCATTCAGCAGAAAGAACAGGAACTTCGGGACAGCAGTGACAGGCGATCCGCGTTCGGCAAGACGAACGGAGTCTTTGCCGGACTGGTGGACAATTTTTCCACAGGCCATATCTGGGTCGTTCTCCTCACGGCGATCACCAGTTTTTCGGGGGACGGTGAAATCAGTCTGTTCCTCATGGCGCTGGGCTTCATACTGGCGACCACGTTCTTCCTGTTCTGGATTGAGAATATAATGATCGTTGTAGAACGGCGCTTCTTTCTCGAGGCCAGGATTTACGACAAGCTGGTCCTTGGAAGGTTCAACTATATTATCCGTCTGCGGTGCTGGTGGAAAGTTGTGAAGACCATGGGCCTCTGCTTCATTTACAAGACGCTGTGGCGCCTGACGATCGTAGGCGGGTTGATCAAGGAATACTCTTACAGGATGGTTCCCTATATCGTTGCCGAAAATCCGGATATGAAACCCAATGAGGTGATCACGCTGTCCAGAAAAATGATGGACGGACATAAGTGGGAGTGCTTTGTCCTCGACCTGTCATTTCTCGGATGGGCTATCCTCGGTTTTATTACATACCATGTTCTTGAAATTTTCTTCGTAAATCCGTATATAGTCGCGACAAATTCGGAGTATTATGCTGCCTACCGCGATGAGGCCAAAAAGCTCGGAATTAAAAATGCGGAAAAGCTGAACGACAGATATCTCTTTGAAAAGGCCGGGGACGGGGCAATCAAACAGGCTTATCCCGATGTGATCGAGGAGCTCGGCAAGGAAGTGCCGAGACCTGCCCTGCTGAAAGGGATACCGGGAATTCTCGCGAACTGGTTCGGAATCATTTTAAGACTCACACCGGAGGAAAAGGCGTTCGAGGAGGCGGAACTTCACGAGCAGAAGTATCGCAGCCTTGCGGAGGAGGTCCATGGCGAAGCGTATCCGGCCCGTCTGTTCCCTGTCCCGGCAAAGAAGAGACGCAAGACCGGCAGCAATGTCAGCTACAAGAGGCACTATACGATCTCGTCGCTGGTCGCGATGTTCTTCATTTTCGCTATGTTCGGCTGGATCTGGGAAGTAACGCTGCATTTCATCACCCATCATGAATTCGCGAACAGGGGAACGCTCCACGGACCGTGGCTTCCGATCTACGGGACGGGTGCACTGATCGTTCTGATCGTTCTGTACAGAGCACGCAGTAAGCCGTGGCTCCTGACGATCCTGACTGTCGTCCTCTGCGGTGTGCTGGAGTATTTCAGCGGATGGTACTGTGAAGTGTTCAAGGGCAGGAGCTACTGGAATTACCAGGGATACTTCCTGAACCTGCACGGAAGGATCTGCGCGGAAGGACTCCTGGTGTTTGCGCTGGCGGGTGTTGCGGTGACCTATGCTCTGGGACCGTATCTTGATGACCTGATCAGGAAGATCCCGTTCAAGGTCATCGTTCCGATCCTTACGGTACTGGTCCTGTGCTTCATCGGAGATCAGATCTATACAAGCTTTTATCCTAATCTGAACACAGGCGAGACGGGCAACAATGCGGATCGTGACAAGGATTCATCCGGGGCGCCCGCGGCTGCTGCGGCGTTTGCCGGAATGGACGGGATGCCGGCATTTGCGGACAGCGGCCCCGGTGCCGGGTTTACACTCTGATACAGAATACCCGTGCGTTAATTACGCAGACCGGAGCTTCTCTCTGACGCACAGGTACTGCAGGGGTTCTCTTAAATACCATGGCGGCCGTTCATGACCGGGAGGTGTTGAATGAAAAATTTCAAAAAAATGATGGAGAATAACTGGGCTGCCTATGCTTTTGCGACGTGCTCGGCTGTCCTGCTCTTCATTTTCCTGACAAATTTCGATTCATTTCTGAAAACCGTCGAGTCGATCGAAGGGCTGCTTTCCCCGATCATTATAGGCGCGGTCCTGGCGTATCTCCTGAATCCGATCGTTGCCTTTTTTGAGCAGCGTGCGCTGAAAAAAATAAAGAGGGACAAAACAAGGTATTCCCTGTCTGTCATCCTTGCGGTCGTGTGCTTTGTGGCGGTCCTTGTCCTGTTCTTCCTGGCGCTTATTCCGTCGCTCGTTGAGAGTGTTTCCAGTCTGGCATCCAATATGGGACTGTATGTCAGATCTTCGCAGGATCTCCTTGCAGAGCTGGATCAGTTCGCGGCGCAGTTCAAGATCGATATTACAGAGTTTACGGATTCGATCAGTAAAGCGCTCAACAACGTCATGGGCAATGTGCCTTCTCTGCTCAACAGTATTCTGTCGGTCTCTGTCAATATGGGAAGCGCGCTTTTTAACATCGGCATCGGATTTATCCTTGCAGTCTATTTCATGATGGGTAAGAGCGGGATTCTCGGAGCGATTGATAAACTCCGGCGCGCAGCCCATACGGAGGAAATCTATGAGCGGAACACTGTGTTTCTCTCGAGATGTCACAAGATCCTGATCCGGTATATCGGCTGCAACATTCTCGATGCGGTGATCATCGGCCTGATCAACGCGGTCTTTATGATCGTGACGGGGATGCCGTATGTTCCGCTGATCTCACTCGTTGTCGGTGTGACGAACCTGCTTCCGACTTTCGGACCGATCATCGGCGGAGTGATCGGAGGATTTATCCTTGTCCTGATCAAACCGATGTACGCGATCATGTTCATCGCATTTACGATGATCCTCCAGACCTTTGACGGGTATATCCTGAAGCCGAAGCTCTTCGGCGAGTCGCTCGGCGTGTCGGCAGTTGTTATTCTGGTCACGATTATTCTTGGCGGTAAGATCTTTGGAGTGATCGGCATCCTTCTTGCGATCCCGTTCGCTGCAATCATGACATTCCTGTATGACGAAGCAATCCTGCCCGGTCTTGAGAAGCGAAAGAAGCAAAGGGCGGAAATGATCCGTGAGTTCTTAGGTGAGGGGGAAATTCCTTCCCGGAGCGGAACAGAAGCACAGAGTCAGGAGGGGAAAAATTCCGGAGCGGCACCGACTGACCCCGCAGATGCGGAGCAGACTCCTGCAGAATCCTAGGAGAGCCGGGACGTTTCCGATTTATCCGGTATCTGGTAGTTGACAAACTGTGCCGAATTGGATATGTTATGTAAAGATACAGAGATAGAGGTCGCGGGGGACAAGAGTAGACACATCGACGCATCAGGGAGCGGAAGACGTGTGAGGAAAGGGGACTCCGCCGAAGGGTCCGGGACCTGAGACCGGATGCCTGGGCATACAGTGAAGAACTGCATGACTGTCATCGAAAGGTGGGGCGCTATCCGGGATTATCTGTCTGTTCAGCGTCGCTCCCGTATAGGGCGGCGTCTTTTTTATTCCGGGATCCTTAAAGTAAAGGATGTGGGAAGTTCTAGATATTTATTATTAAGGAGAAAACAAAATGGCTATTTTTAAAGGTGCAGGTGTAGCGATCGCAACGCCGTTTTACGCGGACGGCTCGGTAAACTACGATGAATTTGCAAAGCTCATTGACTTCCAGATTGAAAACGGTACAGACGCGATCATCGTCTGCGGAACGACCGGCGAGTCAGCAACTCTGTCAGAGGAGGAGCACGTCGATGTGATCCGCTATTGTGTTGAGAAAGTCGGGGGAAGAATTCCGGTCGTCGCCGGAACCGGATCCAACAGTACCGAAACGGCAATCATGCTCTCGAAGGCCGCTGAGGAAGCCGGTGCGGATGCGGTCCTTGTTGTGACTCCCTACTATAATAAAGCAACACAGAAAGGCCTGATCCGCCATTACAAGATGGTCGCGGAGTCTATTTCGCTTCCGGTCATCATGTACAACGTGCCAAGCCGTACAGGCTGCAACATCCTGCCGAAGACAGCGGTCACTCTCTGCAGAGAGGTGGAAAATATCGTTGGTATCAAGGATGCGACCGGCAATATCAGCCAGACGATTGAGATGATGGCGATGGCAGATGGCTGCATCGACCTGTATTCCGGCAACGATGATCAGATTCTTCCGATCCTTGCCTGCGGCGGCCTGGGTGTCATTTCCGTTCTTTCCAACGTTGCACCGAGGCAGACACATGATATCTGCGCGAAGTTTTTTGAGGGAGACGTCGAGGAGGCAAGGAAGCTGCAGTATGAGGCGATCCCGCTCTGCAATGCGCTCTTTTGCGAGGTCAACCCGATTCCGGTCAAGAAAGCCCTCGAGTACATCGGAATTGAGGCAGGTCCTCTCCGCCTTCCGCTTACGGAAATCGAGCCGGAGCATGCGGAGATGCTCAAAGATGCGATGAAGGCGTTCGGGATCATCTGAAGAAAGGTGGTTTTGGGAAAGTATGAAGGATAATCTTTTTCAGAATTCAATCAAGGCGCTTGGGAAAAACGCAGCAATTTCCGCCCTTGCGCTGATCCTCATAGGAATCATGTTCCTGATATCCCCGGTGTCGTCCATGGTGACGATAGCAAGGGCAATCGGAATTATCCTCATGATCGCGGGAATCATGGAAATCGTGATCGCGGTCCGTTCGACCGGGAGACCGATCAGTCTGCTGACCGCGGGAAGTCTTCTCCTTGTGCTGGTCGGTCTTTGGGTATTCTTACATCCTTCGTTCATCCTCTCCAGCATCAACCTTGTGCTCGGAGTGATCATCGTGGTGAGTGCTGTTTCGAGTCTCGGACAGGCTGCCCAGATACGCAGATCCGGCCGGGACAGCAGCCTTTCGATGGTCCTCTCGATTGCGGGTATCATTCTGGGAGTGCTGATCATTTTAAATCCGTTCTCCACGGCAAAGACGCTTGCAAGGATCATCGGGATCGTTACGATTTATCAGGGAATTGTAAAACTTCGCGTTGCCTCCATGATGAATAAGGCGTGAGGCAGGCGGCAAAGTATAGAGAGGCTCCCGCGGGACTGCCGGTTGAAAATGAAAACCGGTCTTTCTGCGGGAGCCTCTTTTCGTAACCGCCATGCGCGGAGCATATGGAATGCAGAGGTATTTCCCGATGCGCATACAAAGGCGTTCCGGATGCTTAAAATGTCCTTGACGGAGTTTTATGAGTGTGATAAATTAAATGGGCGACAAGTAACAGGTCCTTTTTTTTTGCTTCCGTTTTTTTAAGGGAAAGCAAGCTGGAAGGCCGCAAGATTATCATTGGAGGTGAAAAACCGTGCGTACAAGGATAACTTTAGCGTGCACAGAATGCAAGCAGCGCAATTACAACACGAAGAAGGATAAGAAAGAACATCCGGAAAGACTCGAGACAAAGAAGTACTGCAAATTCTGCCGCAAGCACACAATCCACAAAGAGACAAAGTAATTCGTAAGGACAGGTGATTGTATGGCAGATAAAGATAAAAAGGCTTCTGCTAAAAACAAGAAAGAGACTAAGAAAGTCAGCTTTTTCCAGGGCGTAAAGAGAGAATGGGGAAAGATTATCTGGCCAACCAGAGAAGATCTGACAAGACAGACAGCGCTGGTCGTCATTATCTCGGTAGTGATGGGCGTGGTCATCACGGTCGTTGACAGCGGAGCTCTTCAGGTCATCAACTGGCTTATGTCTATCTGAGAAGCGGGATATTGATTTTTTGGATGTGAGGTAAAGATGTCAGAAGCGAACTGGTATGTAGTACATACATATTCGGGATATGAGAATAAGGTAAAAGCAAATATCGAGAAGACTATCGAGAACCGGCATCTTGAAAATGAAATTCTTGAGGTTCGCGTTCCGATGCAGAACGTCCAGGAGACAAAGAACGGTGTCACGAAACAGACACAGAAGAAGATGTTCCCCGGATATGTTCTTATTAATATGATCATGAACGATGATACCTGGTATGTTGTCAGAAATACCCGCGGTGTCACCGGATTTGTCGGGCCGGGAAGCAAGCCTGTCCCGCTCACACCGGATGAGATGAGACCGCTCGGAATCGGCAGCGGCAAGGTCGAAAGCGCTCCTAAGCAGAAATATCTCGTTGATTTTGAGAAGGACGACATGGTCGTCGTCGTTGCGGGCGCCTGGAAAGATACAGAAGGTCTGGTCACGGACATCAATGCACAGAGACAGACCGTTACGATCAATGTTGATCTTTTCGGACGCGAGACACCGGTCGAGATCAGCTTCGCCGATGTCAAGAAAAAGTAAGAATCCAGAGCAGCCAAACTGCTCGAAGGCGTGGAAGGATCATAAGGATCCGACGTTTACCACATAAGGAGGAATTAAGGTTATGGCAAAGAAAATTACAGGCTATATCAAGCTTCAGATCAAGGCTGGCAAGGCAACACCTGCTCCGCCGGTAGGTCCGGCTCTCGGCCAGCACGGCGTAAACATCATGGACTTTACGAAGCAGTTCAATGCCCGTACAGCCTCCATGGGCGACTACATCATCCCGGTCGTCATCACAGTATACGCTGACAGAAGCTTTACATTTATTACAAAGACTCCGCCGGCAGCAGTCCTCATTAAGAAGGCTCTGAATATTCCGTCCGGTTCCGGCGAACCGAACAAGAAGAAAGTCGGAACACTTACACAGGCCCAGCTCAGAGAGATCGCTGAGAAGAAGATGCCGGATCTCAATGCTTCCTCTGTTGAAGCAGCGATGAGCATTATCGCAGGAACCGCGAGAAGCATGGGCGTTACGGTAGCTGAAGACTGAAAAAGAGTGGAAGGGCAGAAAAACCCGATCGTACCACAAGGAGGAATAAATTATGAAACACGGCAAGAAATATGCTGAGGCACTGAAGCTTTATGATAAGCTGAACCTTTATGATATGCAGGATGCTGTCGCCGTTGTAAAGAAGACAGCTACCGCAAAGTTTGATGAGACAATCGAAGCGCATATCCGTACAGGCTGCGACGGACGTCATGCAGATCAGCAGGTCCGCGGCGCTGTCGTTCTTCCGCACGGAACAGGCAAGAGCGTTCGTGTTCTCGTATT
>CADABA010000015.1 GCA_902785985.1 uncultured Lachnospiraceae bacterium | reverse complement strand
AAGTCCCCTTGAAGACGACGAGGTAGATAGGGCAGAGGTGGAAGTGCAGTAATGTATGGAGCTGACTGCTACTAATCGGACGAGGGCTTGACCAAAGATAAGAACGGCGAAAGCCGGGAAGTTCTTTGGGATCTGTGAGAGAGGTATATGCGGTTTTGAGGGTGCGTAGAGCATCTGAGGGCAAGGACGGAAGCGAAGCTTCCTTTTTTGCGTATAGAGGGGAATCTTCTAATGGTAGGAAAGCGGTCTCCAAAACCGTCAATGCGGGTTCGACTCCTGCTTCCCCTGTATGAAAAGGAAGGCGTTCTGCCTTCCTTTTCTTTATTTGTGGAGGTTCATTGAGGTTTATTATGGAATTCAGGAATTATATCTTTGATCTCTATGCGACATTGATCAGGATCCGCACGAACCAGAACATGCCGCGGCTCTGGAGGCGGACTGCTGATCTTATGGCATTTTACGGTCCTAACTACACTCCTTCGGAGATGAAAAAGAAATACCGTGAGCTCATTCGGAGGCAGGAGGAATCGATTTCTTTATATTCGGGGACGAAATGGCCTGAGGCAGATGTGGGCGAAGTTTTCCGGGAGATGCTTCTCGATCCTCCCTGTATGCATCCCTATGCCGCTGCAGGAGATCCGAAAGACTGGGATGAGGAGCGTATGAAAGACTGGATACGGGTCTTTTCCTATACGTTCAGGGTCAATTCGAGAATCATTTTTTCACTGTATCCGGATACGATCGATACTCTGAAAACACTGAGAGAACGTGGAAAGAGAGTGTATCTCCTGTCGAATGCGCAGGAGTTCTTTACGTTTCCGGAAATGCAGGTCCTGGGACTCTATGACCTTTTTGATGATGTCTTTATCTCCTCTGTACACAGGATCAGAAAACCGGAACCTCTGTTCATGGACCGTCTTCTTCAAAAGCATAAGCTGCTCCGCG
Organism: uncultured Lachnospiraceae bacterium; assembly: GCA_902785985.1. Classification (GTDB taxonomy): domain Bacteria; phylum Bacillota; class Clostridia; order Lachnospirales; family Lachnospiraceae; genus Chordicoccus. Next base: position 28,518 of record CADABA010000015.1, on the reverse strand, counting down.
AGGAGTCTGTGATGATCGGAAATGATATGGAATCGGATATTATGATGGCTGCAGCGTGCGGTGTTTCCGGAATACATGTAAATACGGATCATTATTCGGAGGAAGACCTGCACACCGGGCTGCTGAAGGCCGGAGAGATGGCGGACGGAAGCGGAGCAGTCTTTTCGTCTGTGGAGCATCTCTGTGAGATTTTGTGACGTATATTCTCATCAGAAAAGCGGCTGGAGAAAACACTGCACTATTCCAGAATAAGGCAGCGGCCAAAGCCGGGAACAGAGTCGAACTGTACAGGAACATCCGCTACGAGAAGGTCCGTGACGAGTAAGGTGGATTTTTTGCCGCTCTTCATTTTCTTCCCTCTGACTGTAATTGAGGTCTTCCCGTCCTCTGTGTTGTAGGATTCTTCAAGCTCTTTTCCGATGGGTGCCGTGGACAGCATTTTCCTGAAATCACCGAGGATTGCCGGGAGCAGGACGGAGGATGCGCGCGCTGCTTCCGCCGGCACATAATATTTTGTCAGAAGAAGAGTGAATTGCTGCTGCCAGGTGAAATACATAATGGCCTCCCGCTCTAAATGCGTCAGTCATTGCATATAGGATGAACAGTGACTGTACGTGTATATTCGCATCTATTATAAAGCTTTCCGCATGGACAGGAAAGCGGGATTTCAAGGAGATGTATCCCGGGAGAAAAGAATGCGGAAGAACCTTATAAGGGAATCATACCATCCATCCCCGGGCAGGATCGCCCTGCCGTGCGCTCTGTCTTCATGAGTTTTTTTGCTGCGCATTCTGTTTCTCCCCTCCGGAACAATTTATTGAATCTGTTTTGGAAGAAAGCTATAATAAATTGATTCATTTCCAAATTTCCGGACTGCAGATCAATCTCATTAATCATCTGCATGGATGCATTACATGACCGGACAGAGATCTTCGTCTTTCGGGAATTCCGGAAAACGATGCTTCCGGCAGGGAAAGGAGAGGATTTTTTCTGCAGACTATCTTTTAAAAGGCGTTCCGGATATAATAGTGCTTTTGTTTTCGCTGTAGGTAAGATTTATGAAAAGAATTATTTTTTTATTTTTAAGCATTGCGGCGGCCGGCATCTTATTTTGCAAGTTTTCCATGAAACAAATTGCGGTTGTCCTCGCAGCAGGCCTGCTGTTTTCGTGTATCATCTGTTTTCTCGAAAGAAAAATAACGCAGCCTGAAAAGTATGCTTTTGTTCATAAGAGGTTTTTTATCCCGGACATTCTGCTTGTCTCCTGGTTAATGATCAGATTCTACAGCAGATGGGGTACACACAGTGCAATTATGACTTTTATTTCGGATATGAATATGTCCCTGCCCCTTGTGCTGGGTATTGTTTCCTGCATACTGGGCGTTATTGCTCTGCACGCGATCGATACCATCTTCGTTCTGTCGGAAAGTCTGATTACGCAGGTCAGCAAAAAAGGACAAATCATAGACAACGCATATAATCTGCTTGCTCTTCTGGTCATCGTTTTTATGCAGAACATGATCCTGAATTACAGCGGACTGCAGACTTTTGTAATGTTCGGTCAGCAGAGTATTGTAGCTACTGTATTTAACACGCTGGTCATTCTGAGCATAAATCTTCTCTTTGCGCTTTTGATCAGGAACTGGAAAATAACACTTACGCTTACCACTGTAATATTTTGGGTATATTCAGTCGCAGATTACTATGTAGTTAAGTTTCACGGCAGTCCTCTCTATTTCAGTGAATTTGCCAATGCAAGAACCGCAGCGAATGTACTGTCCAGTTATCAGCTGGAAATCGGTATTGTTGTTATAGTCATTTCCGTAATAGCCCTTGCACTTATTGCGGAAATAATCCTTTTTGTTTCTTCCGGCAGCATTTTCAATAAGAAAATGAAGAAAACCCGGTTCGGCATGACTCTTGCAATGCTCTTACTGTGTTCGGCTGCAGGCTTCTTCGGATTTAAGAAAATAGACCCGAAATCGCATGCCTGGGCACCCTGGACGGAAGGTCTGCAGGTAAGTGGATTTATTTATGAATCAATTTATGATCTTCAGAAAAGACAGAATCCGATCGTAGAGCCGGAAGGGTACAATGTTGAATCTATCCGTAATTTAGAATCCGACCCTATTCAGTCTGCAGATTATCCGGATATCATTCTTATATTGAACGAAACATTTTGTGACCTGAGCAGCAGTGTGAATTTTGAAGCGGATGCAGATCCTATGGCAGCGTTCAAGGAGATCGACGGAGCAGCCTACGGGCATGCAGTCATCGCGAATATCGGCGGAGGAACGAATGATTCCGAATTCGAACTGCTGACATCGAACTCAAGATACCTGCTGAACAGTTCTGCCCCATTTACTTTCCTGTCGAAAGAACAGCTTAAGAACAGCATTGTTCGCTATCTTGAAGAAGGCTTCGGATATGAGACCAGCGGTATGCACTGCGGCACCCCCGGCAATTACTCGCGGAACATTGCGTATCCTTATCTTGGATTCGACAATATCTATCTCGGAGAAGAAGCATTCAAGTATAAGAACAGCTATGGAAACAGACCCTGGCTTGATGCAGACAATTACCATGACCTCACCGATCACTATGAAGAAGGCGGAGAAGGGCCTCGCTTCATGTATCTGTTGACTTTCCAGAATCATGGCGGATATGAGCAGAATGAAGCTTCTTATGATACAGTTCACGTTAAAACGGATTTCGGAAATCTTACGGATGATGTGAATGAGTACCTGACCAGCATGCAGTCCTCCGCAGCAGCCTTCAGAGATCTGACGGATTATTTTAAGGACAGCAAGCGGAAGGTTATCATCTGTATGGTCGGGGATCATGCACCTGCCTTTATCGCAGATTTACCCAATGATACAGAAAGTCCTGTTGATGACGAGAGCATTAATAAATGCACTGTCCCTTACGTGATCTGGTCTAATTACGGTGCAGAAGTGACCTCGTATACAGATTATGCAACCATGACCGACCTTGTACCGATGACCCTTAAAGCGGCCGGACTGCCATTATCTGCTTACTATAAATCTGTATTGGATCTGCATGAAATGCTTCCGATCCGCACAAAAACCGGTAAATATTATGATCGGGATTTCAATAGCGGAGTTTTCGAAGGCAGTACGGACAAATCCCTGTTATCCTCCTATTTATACATGGAGTATAACTCACTGCATGCAGGAGACGATTATGCAGACAAATTATATACAGTTTCTGCGAAATAGCGGGATCCCGTGTCAGAGATGAAAGCCTTTGTCGGATCGTAATGCAGCGCGTTGAGGAAGGCGCTTCGCACGTAAGCGCGGCAGGGCAGGAATGCTGAGGCGTTCCTGAACTTCTGCACCCGACAGAATCGTCATTGATGCGGTTTATCTCAGTGGGGAAGCCCCCCGCTTCTATAAGCGGGGGATAGGTTAATATCCTGCTCGTCTCAGTGGCGGGTTTCAATCCCCCACTGAGATAAATGCCTCCGGCGGATCGCAGCCGCGCAAAGAGGAAGGTGCTTCGCACCATGCGCGGCGCGGCAAGAACGCTGAGGCGTTCTTGAAATCTTTATAGCTCATGGGGAGGGCATTATGGATATAGCAAAGAAAAAAGGGGAAATTGAAGAAATACTGTCTGAGGAGGGGGCGCTGAGTCCCGGAACTGAAGATAAAGACAAAACAGAAAAAATGGGAACTGAGAGCAGCGGAACTGTGATGAGTGCCGCCGGGGTTTCTGAGAACGAAGCAGTGCATGCTGACAGGGGCACTGAAGAGAGCAGAGCAGCTGTTGAAACAGAGTCAGGAAATACAGGAGAGCCGACAGAAAAGACAGAAGGGAACACGGAAGCGTTCGCAGAGAACACCGCATATGAAAGCCCTGACGCATCCGGAAGCATATTGACAGAAAGTGCTGAAACTGCCGGAAATGTGATCGGAGACAGTTCCGGACAGGCCGGCAGCGCCCGGACTGAGGACTCTCCGCCGAATATGGGGGCCGATGAAACGGATGAAGAGGATCGGGCCGTAAAAAAGAAGGGCAGAAAAGGGCTGATCGCTGCGCTGGTCTTTCTGGGGATACTGATCGGAAGCGCCGCTGCCTACCTGGGATACGGATATTATCACTATGAGAACCGTTTTATGGATGGGACGATCATCAACGGGATCGATGCAGGGGAAATGACTCCTGAAGAAGTCGAGAACATTCTCAGAGATAAGGTCGAGGATTATGAGATCAAAGTCACCTTCCGAGATGGATCCTCACAGACAGTGAAGGCTGATCAGATCGACTTTCTCTATGTATCAGATCAGACGACAAAAAAGATCATAGAGACCCAGGAATGGATCAGGTGGGGCTCCGGCAGGCTGCTGGGAGAAACATGGGAATACACAGCCGGTGAGGCCTTCAAGGTGGATGAGGAGAAAATAAAGAGCGTGGTCCTTGCATTTCCTGAATTCGGGGAGGAAAGCCAGACTGCACCGACCAATGCTTATCTGCAGCTGGCGGAAGATAATACGATCCGGATCGTGCCGGAGACACAGGGGAATCAGCTCATCGCCGATCCTGTGACGGAGGCGGTGAAGGCTGCCGTCCTCAGGGAGGAGGACAGTGTAAATATCGCTGATGTTGCGGGAGCTTACGCTGTGCCGCAGGTGTGTTCTACGGATCAGGGGCTCCTGGACCAGCAGAGCATGCTGAACAGTTTCCTCGGGACGACGGTGACTTACAATATGCCGGACGGCACGCAGAAGGTCCTGGACCGGGGGATACTTAAGGACTGGATCACGATCGAGGAGAACGGATTTATCACGCTGGACGAGGAGCGGATCAGAGAGAACTGTGAAAATTACGCAGCGCAGACCGCGTCCGAGACGGATATGCTCAGGTCGACTCGTATTTTTCATTCGACGAACAGAGGGCAGCTCGAGTTATCCTGTGACACCTGGGGGCGTAAGCTGGATCAGGAAGCGGAGTCAGCACAGCTCCTTTCGGATCTTCTTACCGGTACGTCAGAAACTCGGGAGCCGATCTACTCCATGAACATTACTGTCGACGATACGTTCGGCGGAAGCTATATCGAGGTGGATCTTGCCAGTCAGCATGTATATTGCTATAAGGACGGATCACTTTTTTATGATGCGCCGTGCGTATCCGGAACGAACTCTGTTCCGTCAAGAAGGACCGTGACGGGAATCTTCGAGATTTATATGAAAGAGCGTAACAGGATCCTCCGGGGCGCGAACCAGGAATATGCGTCGTTCGTCGATTTCTGGATGCCTTTCTATGAGGGCTATGGTCTTCATAATGCTCCGTGGAGAGGTGAGTTCGGCGGGGATATCTATGAATACAGCGGATCACACGGCTGCGTAAATCTGAGCTATGGTGCTGCGGAGACGATCTGGGATAATTATGCGGTCGGGACACCGGTCATCGTATTTTAATCTCTGACGCAGAGTTCTCGTGATTCGATCATGAGATGAATGCGCAAAGTGAAACTTTTCTCTGACGCAGAATTCTCGCGATTTCAATCATGAGATGATCCATAAAAAGAAAGCATGCTTCTGCCGAAAACCTGATAGAGCGTCAGGATCAGTGGTGAAAGCATGCTTTTATGTGTGCACATGGGAATTCTGCGGGCGAGATCAGATGCTTCCCGTATCGCAGAGTGCGGTCAGGTCTGTAATATCCGAGATATACGCGGCTGCCTCATGCCCTGTAATATCGCCAAAGCCATATTTACAGAAAATGAAGGGCACGCCCGCCGCTTCCGATGCCAGAAGGTCTCCCAGGGTATCTCCGACGTAGACAGGAGATTTCAGATGATTTTTTTCGACGATCGCACGGATGTTGCTGTCCTTTTCATTTCCGGTATCACCGAAGGAGAGGATATCAGTGACGTAGTCCCCGAGACCGGTTATTTTGAGGAAAGCCTCTATGTAACCCGCCTGACTGTTGCTTACGATGAACAGAGGGAGCTTTTTTGAGAGGGCTCTGAACGTTTCGGCGACGCCGGGGTATGCTTCCGGGCTGTCCATGAGAAGATAATCAATTTCGTATGAACAGCAGTCCTCTAAAATTTTCAGAGCAAAATCGTCCGGCAGATCCGGAAGGAGCGAACGGGCAATAGCGACCATTGTCTTCCCGAATTCCTGCTTTAAACGCGCAGGTGTGATGTGATCTGCGGGAACATTGTGGCTCTCTACGACCTTCTTCCAGGAGCGGGCGACTTTATCTGTCGAGTCCCAGAGAGTTCCGTCCACATCAAAAATGATTGAATCCATAAAGACCTCCATATCATAAGAATCGCTTTGCGGACTTCGCAATCGAATTACGGCCGTCGATCGGCCGGGATATCGTCCGTTCCTTCAGGAATTTTCGATACGTCAGTATGATCTTCTTTTCGTTGCTATCGTTACTTTCGTTACTTTTGGAGTATAACAATGCCTTCAGCTTTTGTAAAGCCGCTTATTCTGTGGTATAATAGCAAATGCCGTCTACTTCCGTGGCGGGAGACAAAGGATCCATACAGGATATGGATCTCCGAGATCATGCTGCAGCAGACGCGTGTAGAGGCGGTCTGCGGATATTACGGGCGTTTTCTTGCGGCGCTCCCTGATATTGAAAGTCTTGCAGCCTGTCCGGAGGATCAGCTTCTCAAGCTTTGGGAAGGGCTTGGTTACTACAGCCGCGCCCGTAATCTTCAGAAAGCTGCACGTCTTGTCGTGGAGAAGTACGGCGGAAAACTTCCCGATAATGCAGGAGAACTCAGAAAGCTTCCGGGGATCGGAGAGTATACGGCGGGAGCGGTCGCTTCGATCGCGTTCGGAAAGGCGGAGCCTGCTGTCGACGGCAATGTGATCCGCGTCACTACCCGGCTTCGGGCTTATACGGGAGAGGTTCAGTCTTCACGTTTTAAAAAGGATCTTGTGTCATGGCTGAGGGATGCGCATGACGGGACAGACGGTACGTGGGGGATCCTGAATCAGGCATTCATGGACCTCGGATCCATGGTCTGTACGGCAAATAAGAGTCCTCTGTGCGCGGAGTGTCCGATCAGTTCATGCTGCGCAGCTTTTAAGGCGGGAATACAGGACTCTGTTCCGTCAAGAGCGAAGAAGAAAGGGCGAAGGATCGAGGATCGTACCGTGGTCCTGTATACCGATGGGGAACGGTTCGCGATTCGCAGGCGGCCCGATAAGGGGCTGCTTTCCGGTATGTATGAGTTTCCGAATTATGAGGGAAAGCTTGAGAGGGAGGAGATTCTCCTGGCTGCCCGGGAGGACGGTCTGTATGCACTCCGTATTCGAAAGCTGCCGGAGGCAAAGCATATCTTTTCACACGTTGAATGGCATATGACCGGGTATGAGATCATGATATCCCGGAATGACAGCAAAGAAGGCAAATATATTTTTGCCGAGAAGGACATAATTAATAAGCAGTATCCGATTCCTTCCGCATTTGCAGCTTACGCGAGTGCGATTGGAATAAAGGTCGGAAAAAATGAGAGGTGGACTTATGAAAATCCTGACAGTGGTGATTCCTTGTTATAATTCTGAAGCCTATATGTGCAAGGCGATCGACCATGCGCTGATCGGCGGGCCGGATGTCGAGGTGCTTATTGTTGATGACGGATCAAAAGATAATACATTAAGGATCGCCCGGGATTACGAGAAGAGGTATCCTGATATCGTCCGCGCTGTCCATCAGGAAAATAAAGGGCACGGCGGTGCTCTCAACACGGGACTTGAGAACGCGACCGGTCTTTATTTTAAAGTCTGTGACAGTGATGATTATCTTGACTACGACGCATATATCCGGGTGCTCAATGTTCTCAGAAGAGCAGCAAAAAGCCCCAAGACGATCGATGTCATGATCAACAATTATATGTATGACAAGCAGGGAGCCCGCCATAAGAAGGTCATGCGCTATAAGGGCTTTTTCCCGGAGCATAAGGTATTTACCTGGAAGGATATTAAGCACAGGCTGCCGAACAGCAAGTATGTGCTCATGCACAGCCTGATTTACCGGACAGAGCTTCTGCGTGAGAGCGGGATTCATCTCCCGGAGCATACGTTCTATGTCGATAATCTGATGGCATTTCAGCCGATGATCTACGCGAAGAACCTGTATTACCTCGATGTCACGCTTTATCGCTATTTTATCGGGAGAAATGACCAGAGTGTCAATGAGGATGTCATGCTGACCCGTCTCGACCAGCAGCTTCGCGTCAACAAGATGATGATCGACGAATACAGACCGCATCTCGTGGAGGAGCGGCAGCACTTAACGTATCTTGTCCACTATATGTCCATCATGATGTCGATTTCTTCGATTCTGCTTATGCGGAAGGGGGACAAAGCATCGCTGGCCGCCAAGAAGGAGCTCTGGGATTATCTGAAGGCGAAGGATAAGCTCCTCTTTGCAAGGCTGCGGGCAGGTTTTCTCGGGATGGCACTTAACATGCCTACTGCAGCTGGCAGAAAGATTGCGATCGATGTCTATCATCTGGTTCAGAAAATATACGGATTTAATTGACAGGATATGAACAGGATCGGAAAACCGGGAGCGTAAGTGTGATGACGATCCGGACAGTTCCGTAAAAAAACGGTGAACTCTTTCGTACAGAAGGAATTCACCGTTTTTTCTTCTTCATCGCACAAAAATTCGCGGACTCACCCCACAATGACTCTTAACTGCTCGGAGAGCACGGTCGCGCTGAGAGTCCTGTGCATTCCGCCTGATTCACCATCCAGATGGACAGCACGCTTTCTGTCGCATGTGATCTTTACGCTCTGCGCCCGCAGGAAATGAACCCCCTTCAGGTGCTTGTGTTTCCCTGCGAATCCGAGCGGGAGAACTGCGCCGATCTTGACATTCGGGATGTCTGATACGACAAAAATATCGAGGATGCCGTCACCGGGACGGGCTTCGGGGCACATTTTGACGCCGCCTCCCTCGTACTTCTGGTTCATGACGGCGGCGAAGAAGGCTTTTTTGAACTCCATTGTCCGCCCTCCGTCCAGCTCGATCTTCATCGGGCCCGGATCATAGAGAAGGATCTGTTTCAGAGCGATCACACCGTATGTGAGCTGGCCGAGATGCAATTTATTCAGAATGTCCTTGATCGGAGAGGAGAGGGCTTCGTGGCATACTGCCGCGTCAAAACCGATTCCGCAGCTTACGCCGAATCGCTGGTCTTTCCTGTCCGTGAGCGTTCCGATGTCGATCTTCATATGCTGCTGCGGATCCAGGATCTGGGCAATTGCCCTGTCCGTATCTGAAGTGATGTGCATTCCGCGTGCGAAATCATTGCCGGATCCGCTCGGTATAAGACCGAAAGTGACGGTCGAGATGTTGGTAAGTCCGCACAGAATATCGTGGACAGTGCCGTCGCCTCCGATCGCCACGATCGTAGCGTTCGGATCGGCTGAGGAGATCTTCCTGGCAAGATCTGTACCGTGTCCGGGATAAGTCGTTGCATAGACTTTGTAGGAAATGTTTTTTTCCTTCAGGATCGTCGCCAGCCTGTTCCAGATGCTCCTGCTTCCGGATGATTGTGAGCTTGGGTTGAGAATGAAGTAATACATTGAGATCTCCTTCAATAATATTTGCTGAGACGAGCAGGGTATTGATCTGTCTCCCGCTTGCAGAAGCACGGGTCTTCCCCGCTGAGATAAAGATGCGGGAATCTTTCGTTACAGATCTTCTCCCGATGCTATATAGACATGGACTCTTAAGATGCGGTGCTGCCGGATCGCTTCTACGATCAGCTTGGATCCGTCTTCGGCAGTCACGTAATCTCCGACCTCGGGCAGCGCATCGCCTGAACGCTCGATAATATATCCGCCGACTGAGTCATATCCGTCCGAGTGGATCGAGAGTCCTGTTGCCTCGTTGAAGTCATCGATATCCATAGAGCCTCTGCAGGTGTATTCTTTTCCGGGTATGATCTCCGTGATCTCCTCCAGATCGCGGCTCCTGTAATCATCCCGGATATCTCCGACGATTTCTTCGAGGACATCCTCCATCGTGAGCATGCCGGAAGCGGATCCGTACTCGTCGAGAACGATCGCGACCGAGGATGCCTTCTCTCTCATTTCGTCGAGAAGGTCGGATATGTTTTTCTTTTCGTAGGTGTAATACGGCTCTTTGATGTGATCGGTCAGCCTGAAATTTTCCCGATCTACAAGGAGCATGGATTTGACATCGATGATCCCGATTATATTGTCATTGCGGTCTTTGTAGACGGGGAGCCGCGTATAGCGGTGTTCCCGGAAAAATTCAATGAGACCGTCGTATGAGATGTCACACGGAACTTCATGCATATCAATGCGGGGGATCATGATCTCCTCCGCCCGCGTGCCTACGAGATCGACCACATTGCTGATCATATGGCTCTCGTCACTTTCGATGACTCCGTCCTCCTCGGATACGTTGACCAGTGTGCGAAGCTCAGTCTCTGTCATGACAGGACGGGCATCAGGGTCGACTCCGCGGAGCTGCAGCATCATGCGGGAAATTGTATCTACGATAAAAATGACAGGGGTCAGGACCGTCATGAGCAGGCGGATCACGCCGGCATCCCGGAGAGCGATCCGCTCCGCGTTCGCGGAGGCCATGTTCTTGGGCGTGATCTCTCCGAAAATGAGGACCAGAAGCGTCAGGACACCGGAGACGATCCCGACCGAAGAACTTCCGAAAAGACTGATCGCCAGAACAGTCGTCAGGGAGGTCGCCGCGATATTGACTATATTGTTTCCGATCAGGATCGTGGACAGCATTTTTGCTCTGCGGTCCGTAATATACAGTATTGTTTTTGCCCTGCGGTTCCCTTCATCCGCCAGTCCTCTTATACGGATCAGGTTGACGGTGGTGAGCGCAGTCTCAGCGCCGGAAAAGAATCCTGAGAGATAAAGAAGGACTATAAGAGAGGCAAGCTGCAGCAGCTGCGGGGTCGACATATATTTCATCCCTTGGAATGACTCCTGAAATACGGTTATCGGGTTGACCATTATTGAGTGTACATGATACAGGTGGGTTTTTCAAGAAAGTTGAGCAAGGATTCCCGATGATTCGACGTCCCGGAGGCAGACAAAGAAGAGGTCTCCGGGGAAGCAGACAAAGATGAGGGTTTTCATTTTTGAACATGTGTGCTATTATGAAGCAGAGTATATTTAAGCAAAGGGGCTTTTGCCATAGGTGAATTGTATGAGAAAAAGAAATCTCTGGAAAGCGGCCGGAATTATGGCAGCAGGTGTACTGACTGTCAATATGGCCTGCGGGGGAACCTCCAGCGTATATGCAGGCGAGACAAAAATCGCCGCGTCTGCAGACAGAGAAACACAGAAGGAGAAGAGTGAAAAGACAGAATCTGTTACACCTGTTCTTCTTCTGGATAAGGATGGAAAACCTGTCATCGGGCCGGACGGGAAACCGGTCTATGTGACACCGACACCGACACCTGCAAAAGAGGCGGAATCAAAAGATGCTCCGGATGCATCCGGAGCAGAACCGCAAGCAGATGCTCCCGGGGTCCTGGCTGATGAAGGGCAGCCGGAATCCGTACAGGAAGCGTCACCTGCTGATGTGACTGCCGCCGTGCAGGGTGAGGAGGTCAATGCCGTGCCGGTTCCGATCCCGGAAGAGACAGAGAGTGCGGCTGCGCTTCCTGAAGCGGAAGCAGAACCTTCTGCGGAAACTGTTTCCGAGGGAGGAGAAGAGGCGTATTCTGAAGAACCGGCGGAGAAAAACGAGGAAGAACCCGGCACAGACGGTGCTGCGATCAAGACCGGCATGGAAGCGCCGGATGCTTCTCATGCCGAAGAGAATGCTGCCGGGGAGAGTACAGGTGAAACGGCTTCTGCTGAAAATAAGGCTGCCGGGATCCCTGAGGCGACCGGGCCTGTAAATACCGAAAGCCCGTCAGGACAGTCTGAAGAAAAAACGGCTTCTTCCGAAGAAGCACACAGCCAGGCCGATGCCGGGAAGGACCGTTCTTCGGATACGTTTTCCGACGAAACAGAAAAAGGTGCCCGGGAAGTATCGGAGGAAGGCGCTGCGGCGGATGCCGAAGAGTCGAAGGCCGATGTTCCGAATGCAGACTCCGCTGCGAACATTTCCGAGAGAGCGCTGCCGGCGGAGGATATTTCCGGGGAGACTTCAGATACTGTGACAGTTACCTCTGTCAGAGATCTTTTTGCCACTGCCGTGATCCCGGCATCGACTGCTTATAATGCGGAGGAAGAGGAGGAATCTCCTTCATTTTTTGCAGCACTGATCGGCGCATCCGCGAACGGGGCAGCCGGGGAATCGACAAAGGAGACCGCTGAGGAAGAGAAGGAGGCCGCAGAGACTGCTTCCGCGTCTTCAGACGGGACGGAAGCAGCGGAACCCGCTTCCGCAGCTCCGGCGAATACAGCAGCAGAGAAAGATCCGTCCGAGAGCCGGGAAGAGCCCGTTGTCCTTGAGATCGAAGCTGTGACGGAAGAACTCGCCGGGCCGGGAACGAACCAGCTTGTCGGAAATACGGACTCTGTGGGGACAAAGACGGTCACGGCCGGTTCGACATCTGCCTCTTCGTCCGGAAATTCAGGATCCTACTCCGGCTCTTCATCCTCATCAGGGTCAGGAAGTTCGGGAAGCAGTTCGGGCACATCCTATCAGAATACTTCACCGGGCGCTACGGCCGTAAGGACAGCAAATCCGAAGACCGGGGATACCCGGAAGGCGCGTGTTTATTTCGGAACAGCCTTTGCATCTCTTGCAGCGATCTTCAAAGTCATGCTTGAGACAGAGCGCGCGAAGAAGAAAATTAGAAAATAACTCATCTTGTGTGATGGAAACCACTGTGGTATACTGTTCACACAAATCAGGAAGGAGGACCTTGTGATGAAACATGTTAAGAGCCTGAATACAAAGAATCTTCAGAACACATTGAAGAAAGGCGGCTGCGGAGAGTGCCAGACATCCTGCCAGTCTGCATGCAAGACAAGCTGTACAGTCGGTAATCAGAGCTGCGAGCACAAGTGATTCGGACAGGTCCGAATACGTTTTATAGTGATCATTCAGGGGTCTGTGAAGAGCAGACCCCTTTGCCATGTCAGAAAAAAAGATATAACCCAGGAGTAAAATATGCAGGTTCACCAGTATAAAAGTAACGGTCTCAATATAGTTCTCGATGTGCCGTCGAGCTCTGTGCACATTGCGGACGATCTCTTTTATGATGCCGTCGGGCTTATGGCAGAAGGGAAGAGCGGCGATGAGATCCGTAAGGTCCTGAAGGAGCGCTATGAGGGGAGTGCGGAATATGCCCCCGGTGATATTGACGAGGTCCTTGCGGAGGCGGAGGAACTCAAAAGTCAGGGAACGCTTTTTTCACCGGAACCTTACCGACCGGCCATAGAGGATTTTGTGAAGCGGCCGACGGTCGTAAAAGCGCTCTGTCTGCATATCGCCCATGACTGCAATCTCGCCTGCCGCTACTGTTTTGCGGAGGAGGGAGAGTACCACGGACGAAGGGCGCTCATGTCCCTTGAGACCGGGAAGAAAGCACTTGATTTCCTTGTGAAGAATTCAGGTCTGAGACGGAACCTTGAGGTTGACTTTTTCGGCGGAGAGCCGCTCATGAACTGGAATGTCGTAAAGGAACTGGTCGCCTACGGGCATTCGCTCGAGGAAAAGACAAAGGATTCTGCGGCACCGAAGCATTTTCGATTTACGCTGACAACGAACGGCGTGCTTCTCAATGATGAGATCATGGAATTCTGCAACCGGGAGATGCACAATGTCGTGCTCTCGATCGACGGGAGAAAGGAAGTCCATGACCGCATGCGGCCTTTCCAGAAGGGAGCGGGAAGCTATGACCTGATCCTTCCGAAGATCCTCAGGTTCGCGAAAATGCGTGAAGAGCTCGGACTTTCCTATTATGTGAGAGGGACCTACACACATTGGAACCTCGATTTCTCCGAGGATGTGCTGCATCTTGCAGATCTCGGCTTTACGCAGATCTCTGTCGAGCCGGTCGTCGCGCCGCCGGAAGAAGATTACGCGATCCGACCGGAGGATGTCCCGTATCTCTGCGAGCAGTATGATATTCTGGCCCGTGAGATGATTCGCCGTAAAAAGGAAGGTAGGGGTTTTAATTTTTTCCATTTTATGATAGATTTAACGGGTGGCCCATGCGTCTATAAGAGGCTTTCCGGCTGCGGGTCCGGTACTGAGTACCTCGCGGTGACGCCATGGGGCGATTTTTATCCGTGTCACCAGTTTGTCGGGAATGAGGATTTCCTGATCGGGAATACGGAAAGCGGCATTACGAGAAAAGATATTGTCACGGAATTCAAGAAGGTAAATGTCTATTCGAAGGAAGAGTGCAGAGACTGCTTCGCCCGCTTCTACTGCAGCGGCGGCTGTGCGGCGAATTCCTTTCATTTTACCGGCGGGATCAATGACGTCTATGAGATCGGATGCCGTCTGCAGCGCAAGCGCGTCGAGTGCAGCATTATGCTGAAAGCTGCGGAAGCAGAAATGGAACAGTGAGGAGAGAGGCTTTGTCATGAAGAAAAGAACAGGTGTTGTTGTAATTATCCTGTCAATTGTCCTGACCATCGTGATGGGCTATACGGCAATTGTCGGATGGGGAGAGACAGGAACCGGGTCGATGAGGAATATTAAGACCGGACTTGATCTTTCAGGCGGTGTGTCAATTACATATGAGGCGGGTGAAGCAAACCCGTCCTCTGAGGATATGGGCGATACGATCTACAAGCTCCAGAAACGTGTGGATGAGTATTCGACGGAAGCAAATGTATATCAGGAAGGTGACAACCGGATCAATGTCGAGATCCCGGGTGTTACCAATGCGGATGAGATCCTTGCAGAACTCGGAACTCCGGGATCGCTCTATTTCATCGCCCAGACAGATGCCGACGGAAATCAGAATTACACATATGACTCGGCGACCGGGAAATATGTTCTGAACAAGTCGATCGAAGAACTGGAGGAAGCAGGCTCTGTCGTCTGCAGCGGTTCTGATGTTGCCTCCGCGGAGGGCGGCGTCCGAACGAGCGACACCAATACGAGCGAGTATGTTGTCGCCCTGACCTTCAGCGATGAGGGCGCAGCAAAGTTTGCCAAAGCTACCGAGAAGGCTTTTGCGAACGGGGAGAGCATCGGTATCTATTATGACGGGGAATTTGTATCTGTTCCGCGCGTCAATGCAGTCATCTCAGACGGCAAAGCCGAGATCACAGGCATGGAATCTGTGGAGAAAGCCAAAGAGCTTGCATCCTATATCCGGATCGGCGGTCTGAAGCTTACACTGAATGAGATCAGATCGAACGTTGTCGGCGCTCAGCTCGGCCAGACTGCGATCCGCACATCCATCATGGGCGGCGCGATCGGTCTTGCTATCGTCTGCGTCATCATGATCGTCATCTATCTTGTGCCGGGTGCCATCGCTGCGTTCGTACTTGCCCTGTATGCGGCAATCATGCTGGTGCTTCTGAACGCATTCGACCTTACACTTACCCTTCCGGGTATCGCCGGTATTATTCTTTCGATCGGTATGGCGGTCGACGCGAACGTTATTATCTATGCGCGTATCCGGGAGGAGATCAATGCCGGGACATCTGTGCTCGGAGCGATCAAGTCCGGATTCCATAAAGCCATGTCCGCTATCCTGGACGGCAATATTACAACACTTATCGCAGCTGCGGTCCTGGGCTATCTCGGAAGCGGCACGATCAAGGGCTTTGCTATGACGCTTGCACTCGGTGTAGCGCTTTCCATGGTCACAGCCTGTGTCATCTCCAGATTCATTGTGTACGCGGTCTATGCGGTCGGCGTAAGGGATCCGAAATTCTGGGCAAGAAAGAAGAACGAGCCGAAGTTTGATTTTATTGCAAAGCAGAAAATGTTTGCAGGAATCGCGGCCCTCGTGATTGCCATCGGAATCGGAACGATGGGAGTCAATGCCGCGAGAGGAGCGAGGGCACTGAATTTTTCCCTTGAGTTCCTCGGCGGTACTTCCACTACGGTCGAATTCAAGGACGATTATACCCTTGAGCAGCTTGACTCGGAAGTAAAGCCTGTCGTAATGGATATTACAGGAGATGCCAACGTATCCCTGCAGAAGGTCGTGGGCAATAATCAGGTCATTATCAAGACCCGTACGCTGAATGTGGAGGAGAGACTTGCCCTTACGGATGCCATGGGGAAGAATTTCAACGTGGACTCTTCATCCATCACAACGGACAATATCTCGGCGACAGTCGGAAGCGAGATGAGAAAAGCTGCTATTATCGCAGTTCTCGTAGCGGTCGTTCTTATGCTGCTGTATATTTTCATCCGCTTTAAGGATATCCGTTTTGCATCCGCTGCGGTCATAGCGCTCCTGCACGACGTCCTGATCACGCTGACTGCGTATGCGCTTCTCCGTGTATCGGTAGGCAACTCATTTATCGCGGTCATGCTCACGATTCTCGGTTACTCCATCAACTCGACGATCGTTATCTTCGACCGTATCCGTGAGAAGATGGGAATAATGCAGTCTGAGACGGATCTCCGTGATATCGTGAACACATCCATCAACCAGACACTTACCAGAAGTATCTATACGAACCTGACAACGCTCGCCTCGATTCTTGTTCTCTATATCGTCGGTGTCGCGTCGATCAAGGAGTTCACACTTCCCATGATGGTCGGTATTGTTGCGGGTGCGTACTCATCCGTCTTTATCACGGGCGCGCTCTGGTTCACAATGCGCACAAAACTCGGCAGTACGGGTGAGGCGTATCGTGAAGCAATGGCGAAGGCGCAGAAAAAGAGTGAGAAGAAAGCCGCGGATATTTCAGTCCCCGGGACCGGATCCGGAACGGCTTCCAATACGGACGAAGTCCGTAAAAAGAAAAAGAGAAAAAGAAGGCAGTAAGATCTGCCTGAACTGAAAGACAGCCGCAGTATGTACCCCGGTCTTTTACCGGTATATATAGCGGCTGTCTTTGCTTACAGTCATGGACAGCGACCGCGTATGGTGCTCTGCATAAAAGTGCACTTCGGGTGTGACAGGGACGCGTATGCGGCTTGGAGACGGAGATGGTAATGGAAAAATGGTATATGTCGGCCAAACGTGCCGACTTTATGGAAATCGGCAGGAAGTTCGGCATTGACCCGGTCATCGCAAGGGTCATACGAAACAGAGGGATCGTGGGGGAAGACGCGATCCGCATGTTCCTTTACGGAGATTTATCGGATCTGCATGATCCGTTCCTTTTCAAGGATATGGATAAAGCGGTGAAGATCATCCGGGAGAAGATCAGGGAGGGCGCGCATATCCGAATTATCGGCGATTATGACATCGACGGAATCATGTCTTCGTATATTCTGCGCCGCGGGCTTAAGGAGTTGGGCGGTAACGCAGATGTCAAAATCCCTGACCGCGTGACGGACGGATACGGGATCAATGAAAAACTGATCCGTGAAGCGAAGGCCGACGGTGTGGATACGATCATCACCTGTGACAACGGGATTTCAGCCGGGCCGCAGATCGCTCTGGGGAAGGAACTCGGCATGACCATGATCGTGACGGATCATCATGAGGTCCTTACGCTTCCGGAGGCGGCTGACTGTGTCATCGATGCAAAACAGAAGGATTGTCCGTATCCGTATAAGGAGCTGTGCGGCGCGGGTGTTGCATGGAAGCTGATCCTCGCCCTGGGCGGAGACCCGGATCACAGGATGCTGCCCTATGCAGCATTTGCAACGGTGGGCGATATTGTTGATCTTACCGGAGAGAACCGCATTCTTGTGAAGGAAGGGCTGTCCCGCATGAAGGATGCTGACAGTCTGGGATTCAGGACCCTGGCGGCGGAGTGCGGTGTTGACCTTGGTGCGATGAATGTCTATCACATCGGATTTGTCATGGGGCCGTGCCTGAATGCGAGCGGAAGACTCGATACCGCAATGCGAGCTGCAAGGCTTCTTGAGACGGAGGATGCTCTCGAAGCGGAGAGGCTGGCACATGAGCTGAAGGAACTTAATGACAGTCGGAAAAGTCTGACGGAGATCGGTGTGGAGCAGGCGGTGGCCTTTGTGGAGGAGAGCGGGATCGTGAATGACAGGATTTTTGTTATTTACCAGCCTGAACTGCATGAGTCACTCGCAGGGATCGTCGCCGGCAGGATCCGTGAACGGTATGCGCATCCGGTATTTGTCCTCACCAGGGGGGAGGAAGGAATCAAGGGATCCGGGAGGTCCACGGAAGCATATCACATGTTCGAGGGACTGTGCGGCGTGAAGGATCTGCTCACTAAGTTCGGCGGGCATCCCATGGCTGCCGGGCTCACCCTCCCGGAGGAGAATATCGAAGCTTTTCGAAGAGGGCTGAATGAACAGTGCACGCTCTCCGGAGATGACTTCTGCGAGAAGATCACGGTCGACGTGCCGATGCCGGTAGGGTATGTGACGGAGGAGCTCGTCTCCCAGCTGGATCTTCTGGCTCCTTTCGGCAAGGCAAATGAAAAGCCCGTATTTGCTGAGAGAAATGCAGTGATCACGTCTCCGAGGATCATGGGGAAAAAACGCAATGTGCTGAAAGCCCGTGTGACATCGTCCCGGGAATCGGGATATGGTATGCACGGCTCGCAGGAGATGATCTCGTTTCGCAATGTGGATGCCCTCATGGAGAGGATCAGCCGGAATCCCTGCATGACGATCGCATATTATCCCAGGATAAATGAATATCTGGGAAGGAAAACGATTCAGATTGAAGTTTCTCATTGGATCTGAACGCGCGGCAGTGCGGCAGAGGCATGGAGCGGATGCGGAGGGCACCACGAGTTTATTCGACTGGAATTTTTAGTTTCATTTAATGGATTTTGTGCTATAATGACGTTTATTATAGGATACTGTTTCCATGGAGGAAGAGGCTCATGATCAGAGAAAAAGTTGAAGATTACGTAAGGACTATCCCGGATTTTCCAAAGAAAGGCATCATGTTCCGTGATATTACAACAGTGCTTTCAGATGCTGATGGACTGAAGCTTGCCATTGACAAGATGCAGGAGCTTCTGGCCGACTGCGATTTTGACATTATCGCCGGTGCAGAATCACGCGGCTTTATTTTCGGTGCAGCGCTTGCGTATAATATGCACAAGCCGTTCGTACTGATCCGCAAGAAAGGGAAGCTGCCGGGAGAAACTGTTGAAAAGACATACGATCTGGAGTATGGCACGGCTTCTATCGAGATCCACAAGGATGCGATTGCGCCCGGACAGAAGGTCGTGATCGTCGATGACCTGATCGCTACCGGCGGCACCGTGGAGGCAGCTGCAGAGCTCATCGAGGAGCTTGGCGGAGAGATTTCCAGGATGGTATTTCTTATGGAGCTTCGAGGACTTAACGGTCGCGAGAGGCTTTCAAAGTATGACGTCGCGAGCGTTATTTCCTATGAGGGAAAGTGATAAATACGTACCGTATTTCTATGAATTCAGCCGTCCGATCCTGTGATGGCTGAATTGTATTGTTACGCATGCTTAGGCACGGCGGATCGCAGCCGCGCAAAGAGGAAGGTGCTTCGCACCATGCGCGGCGCGGCAAGAACGCTGAGGCGTTCTTGAACTCAGTGGGGAAGAATCCCCCACTGAGATAAACGCCTCAGCTACACAATGCTCCACTGGAGCATTGTTACGCATGCTCAGGCACGGCGGATCGCAGCCGCGCAAAGAGGAAGGTGCTTCGCACCTCGCGCGGCGCGGCAAGAGCGCTGAGGCGTCCTTGAATCTTCATCGTGCTTTTTCACGCGGCTTCAGTCGTGAGATACGCGCAACAAAGTGATACCTGCATCTGTTGAACAAATGCCTGCACAGGGCTTTTCAGTCGAAGGACGGAAGGAACACTTATGCCGGAAGAGAATATTACGAGAGATATTCAGACTAAGACTGAGACAATTCCATATCGGCCGATCAAAGTTGAATCCGGAATTCCGAATCCCGGAGACTTTACGCCTGCGGATGTCCTCTATGACAATTTAGTGAAGGATGTCCTTCGGTATCATCCTTCGGATGATCTTTCGATGATCGAGAAGGCTTATAAGGTCGCGTCCGAAGCACATAAGAATCAGCATAGAAAATCAGGGGAACCCTATATTATCCATCCGCTCTGTGTCGCAATTATCCTTGCAGATCTGGAACTTGACAAGGAGACGATCGCGGCAGGCCTGCTGCATGATGTTGTCGAGGACACGGAGCTGACCAACGAGGACATTCGACGGGAATTCGGTGAAGAGGTGGAGCTCCTTGTTGACGGTGTAACGAAACTGGGCCAGATCGGATACAATGTAGACAAGGTCGAGGTGCAGGCGGAAAATCTGCGCAAGATGTTCCTCGCAATGGCCAAGGATATCCGCGTCATTCTGATCAAGCTTGCTGACCGGCTTCACAATATGCGGACTCTGCAGTTCATGAGGCCGGAGAAACAGAGGGAAAAGGCTCGTGAGACGATGGATATCTACTCGCCGATCGCGGGCAGGCTCGGTATTTCCAAAATAAAGACCGAGATGGACGACCTCTCCCTTCGTTATCTGGAACCGACGATCTACTTTACGCTCGTCCAGCAGGTCGATGCCAGAAAGACCCAGAGACAGGATTTCGTTGACGGGATCGTGCAGGACGTCAAAGAACACATGAAGAGCGTGAATATTCACTGCGAAGTGAGAGGCCGGGTCAAGCACTTCTTCTCGATTTATAAAAAGATGGTCAATCAGGATAAGACTATTGACCAGATCTATGACCTTTTTGCGATCCGCATCATTGTTGATACAGTCCCGGAATGTTATGCAGCTCTCGGAATCATCCATGAGATGTACAAGCCGGTACCGGGACGATTCAAAGACTATATCGCCATGCCGAAGCAGAATATGTATCAGTCGCTGCATTCGACCCTGATCGGTCCGGGCGGAACACCGTTCGAGATCCAGATCAGGACGTTTGAGATGCACAAGACCGCTGAATTCGGTATCGCAGCTCACTGGAAGTACAAGGAAGTATCCGGAGGACATCCCGTCAGCGGGAATCAGGAGGAGGAGAAGCTCGCCTGGCTCCGTCAGATCCTCGAATGGCAGCAGGATATGTCGGATAACCGGGAATTCATGTCTCTTCTTAAATCTGACCTGGATCTTTTTGCGGAAAATGTTTACTGTTTCTCTCCGGCAGGAGATGTCAAACAGCTGCCGGCCGGGTCCTGCACGGTCGATTTTGCGTACAGCGTTCACTCCGCAGTCGGTAACCGCATGGTCGGTGCGCGTGTCAACGGGAAGCTCGTTCCGATTGAATATGTTCTGAACAATGGAGACCGGGTCGAGATCATTACATCTCAGAACGCGAAAGGCCCGAGCCGGGACTGGCTGAAGATCGTCAAGAGTACACAGGCCAAGAACAAGATCAACCAATGGTTCCGTCATGAGCTGAAATCCGAGAACATTGAACGCGGTAAGGAGCTGATTGCTCAGAGCGCAAAGCAGAAAGGGTATGTCCTTTCTGACCTTATGAAAAATGAATTCATGGACGGCGTCATGCGCAAGTACGGCTTCCGTGACTGGGATTCGGTTCTTGCGGCAGTCGGCCATGGCGGTCTGAAGGAAGGACAGGTCGTCAATAAGATGATCGACCTCTTCGAGAAGGACAACAGGAAGAAGGTCACAGACGAGGAGGTCATGCTGGCTGCATCCCAGAACAAGCAGAAGCTTCCGCTGGTCCGCCGCGAAAAGGGCGGAATCATCGTGAAGGGCCTGCAGGATCTGGCTGTTCATTTTGCGAAATGCTGCAGCCCGATTCCCGGAGATGAGATCGTCGGATTTGTCACGCGCGGACGCGGCGTCACGATCCATCGGACGGACTGCATCAATATCATTCATATGTCGGATGAGGACAGAAGCCGGCTGATCGAAGCCGAATGGCAGGTCAGCGCGGAGGGCAGAGAAGGCGAGACTTATGCGGCGGAAATTTCGATCTACGCGCAGAACAGGGGCGGACTGCTGGTCGATATATCGAGGACGTTCAATGACCGTAAGATCGATATCGGACAGATGAGCGTGCGGACGAGCAAGCAGGGAATAGCCACACTGGAAATGAGCTTTTCGGTGCATTCCAAGGACGAGCTCAGTGCCGTGATCCGTGAGATCAAAAAGATTTCCGGTATCATTGATGTAGTCAGAAAGACAAGCTGATCAGGGATCGGAATGAATCAGGGAAGGCGCCCTGCATTTTGCGGGGTGCGGCAGGAGCGCCGATGCGTTCCTGATATTCCGGGCCCTGATGCCGCGTTGACTTCGGGAACAGGGAATAAAAAATAAAGACAGAAGTGGATTTGTGTTGTACGTATGGAGAGTATTATGGGCAAATTAACGGTATCCTGCATTGCGGTCGGAGAGATCGAGACAAACTGCTATCTGCTGCACGCGGAAGGGTCAGCGGAGACTCTCATTGTGGACCCGGGCGATGAGGCGCGCCGGATTCGCAGAAGGATCGAGGCGGATGGGCTTAAGCCTGTCGCAATTCTCCTGACACACGGGCATTTTGATCACACACTGGCGGTCGGCTCGCTTCGGAAAATGTATCCGGGCATCCCGGTCTGTGCATGTCGGGATGAGAAGGATGTCCTCAGCGATCCGTATATGAACGCATCTTTCATGAGTGAATTTGAGCCCGTCACAGCGGATGTCTGGCTGAAAGAGGGTGATGAGCTCGATATGGCAGGTCTTCATTTTAAAGTACTGCAGACACCCGGGCATACGATCGGCAGCATCTGTTTTTATTTTGAGGAGGATAAGATCCTCGTTGCCGGTGATACACTTTTCTTCACAGGATTCGGCAGGACGGATCTTCCCACCGGTTCGATGGCACAGCTCAAAAAAAGTCTCGAGCGCCTTCTGCTGACGATCCCTGAGGACGTGATCGTTCTTCCGGGCCATGGCAGGACTACGACGATCGGCTTTGAAAAATCGGTCGAGGGGCTTTCCTGAAGCGTTCATAGAAGTCGGTGAAGGCTCTGCCTTATCTCTTCTTTTTCGGATTCTTTTTCTGCAGGGATACGTATATGAATATAGGGATTTGTCTGGATAAAAGTGATTTTTTATATGACATCCACTCTCTGGTAAAAAGCTTTTTTCCGGATGATGATGTGAACATTTACACGGACGGTGACGCGGAAAAGTGCAGCACCGCCCGCGATCTTTTGTTGCGCGTAAATATCCCGGATTACACTGACCGGAAGACCGCAAAGGACAGACTGAAGCGTGAACTCTATGAGAGTCTGTCTGATCTGACCGGGCGAACGCTTCCCTGGGGGACACTGTCAGGGATCCGCCCCACGAAGATTCCCATGAAGATGCTCGAGGAGGGAATGACCCGCGAAGAGATCCGTGCAAGTATCCGTGAGACGTATCTCGCCTCGGACGCCAAGATCGATCTTGCGGTAGACGTTGCTCTCAATGAGAAGAGGATCCTCTCAGAAGTTCCTGCAGGTCCGGATACGTACAGCCTGTATCTGCACGTTCCGTTCTGTCCTTCGATCTGTCTCTACTGTACATTCAGTGCCTCCCCGGTCTCAGCCTGGCAGAAATCCATGGATGATTACCTGGATGCTGTTATTCTGGAGATGGAACGGCAGGAGATGCTCGGCGTACTGGAAGATCCCGGGAAGGAACCTGTCCGATACAGCGCCGGGGGAAGAAAGCCCGTCACCTTTTATATGGGAGGCGGGACGCCGACGTCCCTTTCGCCGGAGCAGCTTGACCGGCTCCTGACTGCAGCGGAGACAAATTTTGATCTCAGCGGATGCCTTGAACGCACGGTCGAGGCAGGGAGACCGGATTCCATCACAAAGGAGAAGCTCGAAGTCCTGAAAAAGCATGAAATCACCAGGATATCCGTGAATCCGCAGACGATGAATCAGAGAACGCTCGACCTGATCGGGAGAAGGCATACCGTGGAGGATACGGTCCGCGCATTCGAGCTGGCCAGGAAAGCGGGCTTTGACAATATCAACATGGATATTATCCTGGGGCTTCCGGGCGAGGAGCTTGGCGATGTGGAGAACACGCTGCGACAGATCGAAGCACTCGGTCCGGACTCCCTCACGGTCCATTCCCTTGCTGTTAAGCGTGCCTCCAGGCTGACCAAAACTCTGCGCGAGGAGCATATGGCAGGGAGGACAGAGGATTACAGCAGGTACGAGGGGCTTTCATTTTACAACTCCGAGGCGATCATAGGAGCAGCCTATGACGCCGCATACCGGATGGGAATGCAGCCGTATTACCTTTATCGTCAGAAAAACATGAAGGGCGGGCTCGAGAATACAGGCTTCGCGAGAAAAGGATGCGAGTGTCTTTACAATATCCTTATCATGGAGGAACTGCAGGAGATCCATGCATTCGGGGCGGGTGCCTCCACAAAGGTGCTCTCCGAAGGCGGACGGATCGACCGGCGGATCAACCCCAAGGATGTAAAGACCTATCTGGAGAGGGTCGCTGCCAGGAGATGAACTGTCCGTGGCGGTTTTTCGTGTGCGGGAAGACATGCGCAGGCATTGAAAAAGAGTGCGTCTTTTGATAAGATATTCGATTGGAGCGCATAAGGAGCAGAAAAGATTCATGGGAAGAATT
Source organism: uncultured Lachnospiraceae bacterium (assembly GCA_902785985.1). Taxonomy (GTDB): domain Bacteria; phylum Bacillota; class Clostridia; order Lachnospirales; family Lachnospiraceae; genus Chordicoccus. The sequence goes on along the minus strand of CADABA010000015.1, from coordinate 3,863 downwards.
GTCGACTACAACCTGACTGAAGAGCTGGCACACGGAACATATGTGAGCTGTCTTGCCCGGGATGTTGCGAAGGAGCTTGATCTCGACGGAGATGTACAGCAGAATATCTCGCTTGCAGGTCTGCTGCACGATATCGGGAAGCTGACGCTTGCAAATTATCTGTACGGCGAGGAGCAGCTGGAGAGTCCCCTCGTGATCGAGGAGATGAAATATGTCCGGATGCACTCGATGAAATCCTATGAGATCCTGAAAAGAATGGGTTACAGCGATTCGATCTGTGATACCGTTCGCTATCATCATGAAAATTATGACGGCAGCGGGTATCCCGATAATCTGTCGGGGGAGGCAATCCCTCTCTCCTCAAGGATCATCCGGGTATGCGACGTTTTTGCCGCGCTGACGTCAGACCGTCCGTACCGGAAGAAGTTTACCGAGGAGGAGGCAATCGCGCTGATGATCGAGGAGATCAATCATTTTGATATGAGGGTCTTCCTCGCGTTTCTCCGTGTTGTCCACAGGGTGGGAACGAGCTATCGGGTCTCATTTCCCGATGTGGATGAGGTGCTTCTCGGTGAGGCCGGTCTGGAGGATCATGAGAACTTCGCCTCAGATGCCGGAAACGGGAAGGTCCCGGCGATCATGCATGAAGCGGACAAAGAGACGTTCCCCGCGAGCGGCCCTGTGACGGGAAAGACCGCGGAGAGGCTTTCAGCAGAACCGGATCAGGGGATCGGGAGTTTTTTTCGCAGGGCGGAAAAGACCGGGGAGAAGGCTGACGGTACCGATGCGCAAAAAGACGCTTAACAGGGACAAAAATATTACCAGGAGAGAGGTAAAAAATGGCAATGATCAAAAAGCCGGTCAACGGCATGAAGGATATTCTGCCCGCAGAGATGGCAGTCAGAATGTATGTTACAGAGCTGATTCGGAAGACGTACGCCGAGTTCGGATTTTCATCGATCGAGACGCCGGCTGTCGAACATATAGAGAACCTGCTCTCAAAGCAGGGCGGTGAGAATGAAAAACTGATCTTCAAGATCCTGAAGAGAGGCCAGAAGCTGGATCTCACGCATCCGACCACGGAGGAGGCCGTCACCGACAGCGGTCTGCGCTATGACCTCACCGTGCCGCTTTCCCGGTATTATGCGAACCACGCCAATGAGCTGCCGTCACCTTTCAAGGCGCTGCAGATCGGGAGTGTGTGGAGAGCAGACCGCCCGCAGAGAGGACGATACCGCCAGTTCACGCAGTGCGACATCGACATTCTCGGAGATGCGAGCTATATTGCGGAGATCGAGCTGATCCTCGCGACGACGACGGTTCTCGGAAGACTGGATTTCCACAATTTCACGATCAGGATCAACGACAGAAAGATCCTGAAGGATATGGCGAAGAAGGCCGGTTTTGCCGAGCCGGATTACGAGAAGGTCTTCATCATCCTCGACAAGATGGACAAGATCGGTCTCGACGGCGTGCGGGAGGAGCTCCTTGCGTCCTATCCGGCGGAGACGGTCGACGCTTATCTTGCCCAGTTCGACGACACGCAGGATCCTGCCGCTCTCATGGAGGGTTCCCCGCTGCCTGAGATCATCCGGACAGTCGAGGCAGTCAAAACGGCGGATTTCCGTATTCAGTTCGATCCGACGCTTGTCCGCGGGATGAGCTATTACACAGGTCCGATCTTCGAGATCGCGATGGACGAGTACGGCGGATCCGTCGGAGGAGGCGGGCGTTACGATGAGATGATCGGAAAGTTCACGGGTCAGCAGACTCCGGCGGTCGGATTTTCCATCGGCTTTGAGCGCATCATCATGCTGCTCCTCGAGCGCGGGTTCACTGTCCCGGACGCGGAGCGGAAGGTCGCGTTCCTGATCGAGAAGAAAATGCCCGCAGAAAAGCTTGTCGAAGTCTTTTCTGAGGCGCGGAAAGAAAGAGAGAACGGGAGCGCTGTCGCGATCTCGGTCATGAAGAAAAATAAGAAATTCCAGAAGGATCAGCTGGCTGCGGAAGGCTACACGGAAATCAGGGAGTTCTTTGCGCGCTGAAGGTGAGGAGGAGAAATGGCAGAATCAATTAAGGGTTTAAAGAGATCCATGAGATGCGCTGAGGTCACGGAGGAGATGATCGGATCGCAGGTCACTCTCATGGGCTGGGTCGCAAAGTGCCGCAACAAGGGCGGGATCGTGTTCGTGGATATGAGAGACCGGACAGGGATCATGCAGGTCATTTTCGAGGGCGGAGAACTCGGTGAACTTGCGGGAACGCTCCGAAGCGAATTCTGTATCGCTGTGACCGGTACCGTCCAGAAGAGAGCGGGTGCTGTCAATGAGAATCTTAAGACAGGGACCATGGAGGTATACGCCTCTGCCCTCAGGATCCTGAGCAAATCCGAGACACCTCCCTTCCATGTGCTTGACGGGATCGAGACCCGTGAGGAGCTGAGGCTCCGCTACAGATATCTGGACCTCAGGAGACCGGAGCTTCAGAAAAAGATCATGTTCAGGAGCCGTCTTGTCTCCCTGGTCAGGGAGTTCATGGATGCGGAAGGGTTCCTCGATATCGAGACACCGGACCTCATCGGCTCGACGCCGGAAGGCGCAAGAGACTATCTTGTCCCGAGCCGTGTTCACCCCGGCTCTTTCTATGCGCTTCCGCAGAGTCCGCAGCTCTTTAAGCAGCTGCTCATGTGCTCCGGCTTTGACCGCTATTATCAGATCGCACGCTGCTTCCGCGATGAGGATCTGCGCGCGGACAGGCAGCCGGAATTTACGCAGATCGACATGGAACTCTCCTTTGTGGAGCAGGATGACGTCATGGACGTCAATACGAGACTGCTGGGATTTCTCCTGAAGAGACTGCCGGATGTGTATAAAAAGCTCGGGTTTGCACCGGAGCTTGCTGAGGCTGCAGAGCGCGCCGCCGAAAAGATCGAGGCGGAAGGAATCGCGAAAATGACCTGGAAGACCGCTATGGACCTCTACGGGTCGGATAAACCGGATCTTCGTTTTGATATGAAGATCACCGACGTCACGGATGTCGTCCGGGGATGCGGTTTTGCCGTATTTACCGGTGCGATCGAGAACGGAGGCATGGTCCGCGGACTCAATGTGAAGGGGCAGGGCGGAATGCCGAGAAAGAAGATCGACAAGCTGGTCGAGACGGCGAAGACATACGGCGCGAAGGGTCTTGCGTACATCCAGCTCAAAGAGGACGGGAGCATGAAGTCTTCCTTCCAGAAGTTCATGTCGGAGGAGGAAATGAAAGCCCTGATCGCCGCCATGAACGGCGAGCCGGGAGACCTGCTGCTCTTTGCTGCAGACAAATTCAAGGTCGTGTGCGCTTCTCTCGGCGCGATCCGTCTTGAGATGGGAGAACAGCTGGGACTCTACGATAAAAATGAACTCTGCTTTGTCTGGATCACCGAATTCCCGCTCCTGGAGTGGTCGGATGAGGAGAACCGATTCATGGCGATGCATCATCCGTTCACGATGCCGGTCCTTTCGGATTTCGAGCACGTGGATGAGGATCCGGGAAGCGTCCGCGCCGAAGCCTATGATATCGTACTGAACGGCACGGAGCTCGGCGGAGGTTCCGTGAGGATCCACATGGACGATGTACAGGAGAAGATGCTCTCCGTGCTGGGCTTCTCGAAAGAGCGGGCGGAGGAGCAGTTCGGCTTCCTTCTGAGAGCCTTCCGCTATGGTGTTCCGCCTCACGCAGGACTGGCATACGGCCTGGACCGCATGGCGATGATCTTTACCGGCTCTGATTCGATCCGCGACGTTATCGCCTTCCCGAAGGTGAAGGACGCTTCCGATCTCATGATCGATGCGCCGGCTCCGGTCGATGAGAAGCAGCTCCGC
>CADABA010000014.1 GCA_902785985.1 uncultured Lachnospiraceae bacterium | reverse complement strand
GCTCAACAATCAGGACTTCAACACTATCAGGAATGGATCAGTCGTCGAGGGAACTGTAATTGATGTCAAGCCGGACGTCGCGTATATCAATATCGGCTACAAGGCCGACGGTGTTCTTACGAAAGAAGAATACAGCAACGACAGCAAGGATCTTACCGCTGTTCTCCATATTGGCGATAAACTTGAGGTCAAGGTCCTTAAGGCGAACGACGGTGACGGACAGGTCGTTCTTTCATATAAGAGACTTGCCGCTGAGAGAGGAAGCAAGAGACTTGAGGAAGCTTTCAACAACAAGGAAGTTCTGAAGGCTACGGTTTCACAGGTCCTTAAGGGCGGTCTCACAGTCCTTGTCGAGGATACGAGAGTATTCATTCCGGCCAGCCTTGTATCTGATGTCTATGAGAGAGATCTCAATAAGTATCAGGATCAGGAAATCGAATTCGTTATTTCTGAGTTCAATCCGCGCAGAAGAAGAATCATCGGCGATCGCCGTCAGATTCTCACAGCCCGCAAGGCAGAAGCTGCAAGAGAACTCTTTGCAAGGATTCAGCCCGGCGATATCGTCGATGGCGTTGTCAAGAATGTTACCGATTTCGGTGCGTTCGTAGATCTGGGCGGAGCAGACGGTCTGCTTCATATTTCAGAGATGTCCTGGGGACGTGTTGAGAATCCGAAGAAGATCTTCCGCAATGGCGATCAGCTTACAGTTCTCATCAAGGACATCAAGGGCGAGAAGATTGCTCTTTCCCTCAAGTTCCCGAATCAGAATCCGTGGCTTGAGGCAGCGGAGAACTTCGGCGTAGGCAGCGTTGTTGTCGGACGTGTTGCACGTATGACAGACTTCGGTGCATTCGTAGAGCTTCTTCCGGGTGTTGATGCACTCCTTCATGTATCTCAGATCGCAAGAGAGCACGTTGACAAGCCGTCTGATGTTCTTTCCATCGGGCAGGAGATCGAGGCAAAGGTCGTCGATTTCAATGCAGATGAGCACAAGATTTCACTTTCTGTGAAACAGCTTGAGCAGGACAGAGCACAGTATGAGGATGCTCCGGTCTACACTGATCCGGAAGATGAGGAACCGACAATCGACGTTCCGATGGAATAATTGAGCGTAAAAGGAGGCATCCGCAAGGCGGGCCTTCATAACACAGCAAATATTCCGGAATTGAAATGATTGAAAGGCGTGGCTTAGGTCACGCCTTTTCGTTTGTCAAAGACCTGCTCAAAGAGCGGTCCCTGAATGAACTGTTTATTCTGCTTAATACGACAGCCACTTCACCGCGTTTCCTTGCGAAGCACCTTCCTTACGGGAAGGCGGCGATCCGCCGGAGCTCCCGAAAGATCTTTTTTCTGTCAGGATTGTTTTGACAGGAGATATTCTATTGCTGATTTACTGTATTTTATGAGAGTCTTTTCATTTCCCTGAAGGATGGCTCCGCAGGGGATAAGTGTATAACAGTTTTCACGGGAAGCCTTCACTTTTCTGTCGGAAGCCACATAGGCCGTGAGTGATTTGTGGACAGCACATCCCTCACCCGGCAGAAAGTCGTAGTTCTCAAAATCAGAATGATACATATAAAATGATCCGCCGTCGGACCGGATACGGAGTTTCAGCGTTCCGGCGTCCGGATTCGAGTCAAGTTCGAAGGGACCGTCAGTACAGTGTATGCTGAAGGAGAGAGGAAGAGCCGGAGTAAGGATGATCGAGAGGGAATCCTTCAAGGCATCCTCTCTGGCTGCTTTATTTGAGTGAGGAACGTCAGGGCTTTCCTCTTTGTACTTTTCCGCCTCAGGGCAGGAGGAAGACCGGATCTGTGCGCCGAATTTTCCTTCTTTCAGGCAGGAGAGGTTCAGGATCCGGGAAATGAAGAGCGCTTTCTGTGCGTCACCTTCCGGAATATGCCCATCCGTAAAGAGGGTCACATAGTCGTTCAGGCGGTGTCTGGCGACCGGAAGAAGGGAATTGTATTTTCGAAGCATCAGGAAAAGATCGTCATGTCGGATATCCCGGAGCGGATCGGAGAGACGATAGGCACTGTATTTTTTTCTGAGATGCGGAATATCAAAACCGGTTCCGTTAAAAGTGAGAACAAGACTGCAGCGGGAGAGCGATTCGGCCAGATCGAGCAGCAGGTCGTACTCATCGCTCTCTTTTTCAGGGATCCAGATCATCTCTTTTTCTGTATCGGCCAGACGCACATTCCTGAAATGACTCGTTCTCCAATAACGGCTGTCCGTCTCGATATCGAGGACGCAGCTGCTCTTCGAAAGGTGAGCAGCGTGTGCTATATGTTCTGTGCTTTTTATTTTCTTTATCATAGTGTATGCCTTTGTACTGTATTGATCATAGCTTGACGGATCGGATCATTCCGGTACCGGTATCAGGTTTTTTCGGTATTTCTGCGATATTTCGGATAAGAGCATTATAAGGGGCAAAAAATGCTTTTACAAGGAAGGGCTTTCCCTTTTCCGTGGCGATTCGGCACGTTTTGTGATAAGATATAAAAACTTCCCGCATGTATTGGTCTGGCAGCGAAACTTCAGGTTTCGCTCCCGATACGGCAGCACGGGATTCGAGTCAGCGTCAGCTGAATAAAACCGGACCGAATCGAAGGCGCGTCGTCGCCTGCATAAGCATGTATATTTGTGCTCCGGCGGAATACGCATCCTATGAGAAGTTCTCTGCGGACTTCCTGATCATGATCAGGCCGGTCGGTTTTCCCTGCAGACAGCCTCATCATTTTTTCAACAGCAGTATGCGGAACGAAGGAATCGAATGCAGGATAACATCAGTAAGTATTTGAGAAAAACAGATATCGTCCTTATTATCGTTCTGGCGCTGATCCCCTGCGTCATGATGGCGTTTAATCTGATCCCGCATGATGCAGACAGAGCCCGGCTCGAGATCACTGCAGACGGAAAAGTCCTGGGAATCTATTCGCTTGCGGAAGACCGCGTCATTGAGATCGGCGGTGGCAATACATGCCGGATAGAAAAAGGAGAGGTCTTTATGTCTCATGCGGACTGCCCGGATCAGATCTGTGTGCACAGTGCGCATATTAATGCGCAGGGAGGCAGCATTGTATGTCTTCCCAATAAGGTGATCCTGAAGATCATAAGTGCGGAAATAGGGGCGGATGCGCCGGATGTGATTGCCTCCTGGGCAGAAAAAGGTACACCTGTACATTGATCCGCATATTCGTCAAACAGGGTCCCCGATGAAACAGAATTCCCGGTCGAACCGGGATCTCACAGATGAAGAGGTTTTTTGCGAATGCGGAAACGGCTTGAAGGAAAGAGCGTGAAAACTGCATATCTGGGCCTGCTGCTGGCGCTGGCAGTTATCTGCGGTTACATTGAAGCCCTCATACCTGTTCCTGTGCCGGTTCCCGGTATGAAGCTCGGACTTGCCAACCTGGTGATCGCAGCCGTCCTCTACTTATACGGACCGGTCGAGGCGATAACGGTCAGCTTGCTGCGGGTCCTGATCATCGGCTTTCTTTTCGGAAATATGTTCAGCATCGTCTACAGTATGAGCGGTGCAGCTGCCAGTCTCATCTCGATGGCGCTGCTTAAGCGGACCCGTGCATTCGGGATCATCGGAGTGAGCGCTCTCGGCGGTGTTGTCCACAATGTCGCTCAGGTCATTGCCGCAGTACTGATCCTGCAGGGTTTTCCGTGGCGCTGGTATCTTCCTGTCCTTATGCTGGCGGGACTTGCAGCCGGAATTCTGGTGGGGCTGGCCGACAGGATCGTCCTTCCCCGTATCTATGCAGAGGGAGATTATTGAATCGCTCGGGGGATATGAAGGCCGGGCAGGATCTTCATAAGATCCTCCGGGTTTTTACGCACTGTCAGGGAGTTCGTTGAACGGAGGTTTTTATGTACGCATATATAAAAGGGGATATCACTGCAATCGAGGAGGAGAGCCTCATAATTGAGAATAACGGAATCGGCTACAGAGTCACTGTACCCGCCTCGATCCTCGACGGAGAGCTCGGAATCGGTGATTCCGTCAAAGTGTATACATACTTTTCCGTGCGGGAGGACGCAATGCAGCTTTTCGGATTTCTCTCAAAGGATGATCTTGAGATGTTCAGAAAGCTTCTCGGTGTCAGCGGTGTCGGTCCGAAGGCCGGTGTCGCGATCCTCTCTGCGCTGGGAGCAGATACGCTTCGCTTTGCCATTTTGTCGGATGATGCGGCAACCATTTCCAAAGCGCCCGGGATCGGCAGAAAGACCGCCCAGAAGATCATTCTTGAACTGAAGGACAAGGTGGACCTTATGGATGCGTTCGAACTGAAAGCTGCACATACCGAAGAACGGAAAAATGGTTCGGATCAGGAAAGCCCTCAGTCTGAAGCGGTCCTTGCCCTCACAGCGCTCGGATATCCGAATGCACAGGCTCTGAAAGCTGTGCGTGCTGCATCCGCGCAGGGCTTCTCTGATGTGGAGGAACTCCTGAAGGCGGCGCTGAAGGAGCTGCTGTGACGGATCCGCTATCACGGTGAGAGTGACTGTCTGAGATATTTAGGTGCAGGTATTTCCCCAGGCAGAAATGTCCTCAGTCAGGAACGCCGAGGCGTTCCTGCCGTGTGCGAAAAAGAGGCTGTGCACTGCAAAGGCGCGAAGGAAACACTTTACCTGCCGGGAAGGAAGTGCAGGCCGGAAAACAGCACCGTCGCGAAAGCGGGCACCCGCAGAGTTTCGGGTACGTAAAGGAACGGCCGGAAACAGCCGGCGCAGACGGAAAGAACAGATCATCGATTTAGAAACAGGAGACACTTAAAATGCCTGTGAAGAGAAAAATTACGACAGAAGCGACCGTCGAGGATAAAAAAATAGAACAGAGCCTGAGACCTCAGATGCTTTCTGATTACATCGGTCAGGAGAAGACGAAGGCGAATCTGAAGGTCTATATTGAGGCAGCCAAACAGCGAGGGGACGCGCTCGATCATGTGCTTTTTTACGGTCCTCCCGGACTGGGAAAGACGACCCTGGCAGGGATTATTGCCAATGAAATGGGGACACATATCAGGGTGACGAGCGGCCCGGCTATTGAAAAGCCGGGTGAGATGGCAGCAATTCTCAATAATCTGCAGCCGGGAGATATTCTTTTTGTTGATGAGATCCACCGGCTGAACAGGCAGGTGGAGGAGGTCCTCTACCCGGCTATGGAAGATTTCGCGATCGATATTGTGATCGGAAAGGGGGCTGCAGCCAGGTCGATCCGCCTTGAGCTGCCGCAGTTCACACTCGTCGGTGCAACGACCCGTCCGGGAATGCTCACAGCTCCGCTCCGGGACCGGTTCGGTGTGATCGGCCATCTTGAATACTATTCTCCGGAAGAACTCATGGAGATCGTAACGAGATCAGCCGGGCTCCTCGATGTTGAGATCGATGAGAAGGGAGCGATGCAGCTTGCCCGGAGGTCCCGGGGGACGCCCAGACTGGCGAACAGACTGCTGAAAAGGATCCGCGATTTTGCCCAGGTGCGATATGACGGTGTGATCACGGAGGCAGTGGCATGTGACGCGCTCGATCTTCTCGATGTCGATCAGTATGGACTTGAGATGCTCGACCGCCGTATCCTTGAGACGATGATCGTCAAGTTCGGGGGAGGTCCGGTCGGCCTTGAGACGCTCGCGGCGTCTATCGGGGAAGATCCCGGAACGATCGAGGATGTATATGAACCCTACCTCCTGAAGATCGGATTCCTGAACCGGACGCCGAGAGGACGTATGGCTTCTCCGGCTGCTTATCGTCATCTGGGGCTTGAACCGGAGGAAGGGTGAGAAGTTCAGGTTGTATTTTCTTTTCATTTCAGTATAATTAGGATATGGTGTCTTGTGCCTTTGTTTCATAATTGGTTCGGCGCGGACACACCATATAAAGTGCGTACACGCAGCCATTATCAAAAGGTTAACGGAGGCAGATCATGTCAGCTAAGAATTCGGTCACGGTTGTAATTGCGGGAAAAGTCACCCGTCTTTCCGGCTATGAAAGTGAAGAATATCTGCAGAGAGTTGCATCTTACCTGAATCACAAAATCAGTGAGCTCTCCGAGCTCAAGGGATATAATCGTCTTGCGGCTGAGACGAAAGGCAACCTCCTTGCTCTGAATATCGCAGACGACTACTTTAAGGCCAAAAATCAGGCTGAGGTCTACAATGAGGATCTTGAGAACAAAGACAGGGAGATCTATGATCTGAAGCAGAAGATCGTTGAGCTCCAGATGGATCTTGAGGAACTCACTGCTCCTGAGCAGGAAAGGCCGGTCGGCCGCGGGAAAAAGTAACACGCCGCGTCCGGTAAGCATGCAGCGAAAGCGGAATGCGGACAGCACCGCTTCGATAAATGATGATCAAGTCGGGCGATTGCGGAAGTGATCGCCCTTTTTTCTTATGAGTACAGAAATTCAGGGCTTTTGGAATTGGAGAACATATGGAAAAAATGAAGACCCGTCCCGATGTTGAGCTGCTCGCCCCGGCGGGTTCTGCGGCGGGGCTCAGGGCTGTCACGAGCGCCGGGTGTGACGCTGTGTATATTGGAGGTCCGAAGTTCGGCGCGCGGGCTTACGCTGAGAACCCGGGGGAAAGTGAGCTGGCTGACCTCATTGATTATGCGCATCTGCGGGGCGTGAAAGTCTACCTTACGGTCAATACACTTCTTAAAGAGAAGGAGCTTTCCGAACTGCCTGCGTATATACGGCCCTATTATGAGCGCGGGCTTGACGCTGTCCTGGTACAGGATTTCGGAGTTTTAAGGACGATAAGGAGATATTTCCCGGATCTGCCGCTTCACGCAAGCACGCAGATGACGGTGACCGGCCCGCAGTCCGCCTCTTTCCTGGCGAAACAGGGCATAAGCCGTGTCGTTCCCGCCCGGGAAATGACGCTTGAAGAGCTTCGTAAGATCCGGGAAAAGAGCGGGCTGGAAGTAGAAGCATTTATCCACGGCGCACTGTGTGTCTGTTACTCCGGACAGTGCCTGCTCTCAAGCCAACTCGGCGGGCGCAGCGGGAACCGCGGAAGATGCGCACAGCCATGCCGGCTGAGATACGAGACAAGGGACGGAGAAGGGAAGAACATAAAGGGAGATCTTCTGAGCCCCAAAGACCTGTGTCTGCTCGACCGCCTTCCGGATCTCATCGAGAGCGGTGTCTCATCCCTCAAAATAGAAGGCAGGATGAAACAGCCTGAGTATGCTGCAGGTGTTGTCTCCGTGTACCGGAAGTATCTCGACCTCTATTTCGAAAAGGGACGGCAGGGATATGCGGTGAAGGAAGCAGACAGAAAGATACTGCATACACTGTTTAACCGCGACGGATTTACGGACGGATATCTGAGACGTCATAACGGACCGGAGATGATGGCATTCCGTCGAAATGAACTCTCACAGGCAGAGGAAAAGAAGCGAGCAGATCTTTACGCGTTTTTTTGTGAAGAGTATGTTGAGAAGGAAAAAAAGGTTCCTGTTCAGGGAGAAATACGTGTAAGGGCAGGAACGGCTCTCTCCCTCAGGACGACGGTCCGGGAGCGGAATGAGGAATATGTATGTGCTCTTGATCAGAAAGCCCAGAAAGCCTCTGCAAGGCCGCTTTCCGAGGAGCGCATAAAGGCGCAGATCGGGAAGACGGGGGAGACGGACTTTTATTTTGAAAAACTGTCCGTTGATACGGACGGCAGCTCGTTCGCCCCGATGGGAGCGCTCAATCAGCTGCGGAGAGAGGCTCTTTCCGGACTTAGAGAGAAACTCCTTGCTCCGTTCAGAAGATCCTGTATGGAACCTGCTGCGGGAGAGGGCGGAGAGGCGCCGGACCGTACATTCCAAAATCCGGGAGCGTCTGCGGAGTCCGCGGCAAAAAAGAAGAACAGGATCAGCATTTCTGCTCGTATATCCACAGACGGGCAGCTTGCGGCTGTTCTTCGAAATCCGGATATTTCCGTGATTTATATTGATTCCGTGATGCTTTTTGACACATCCCGCGGATCGAAGAGCGCTGCCGATAAAGCGATGCTTTATGTTGAAAAAATTCTGAAGGCTGAAAAGGAGCCCTGGATCGCACTGCCATATATCGAACGGAACGGGGCATGCAGTGTGCTCTATGACAGTGCGCCCGGGCTGATCGAAGCAGGACTTAAAGGCTTCCTGGCAGGCTCTTTCGAGAGTGCTACGGCACTCATTGAACGGGGACTTGGCCGGTATGTCCGGGCGGACGCGGGAATCTATACCTGGAACAGTGAGGCAAAGCGGTTCCTGCTTGATGCGGGGATCACACTTGATACGGTCCCGGTCGAGCTCAACCGGAGGGAGATCGCGTCGCGGGATAACCGGGAAAGTGAATGCATTGTCTACGGACATCTTCCGCTCATGGTCACGGCACAGTGTCTTCGGAAGAATACCTCCGGGTGTGATAAAGCGTCAAAGCAGCTTGTACTTCAGGATCGTAAGCGCCGAAAATTTCCGGTAAAATGTGTATGCGTTTTCTGTTATAATATACTGTACAATCCGGTCAGGCTCTCTCTTCTTGCCGAGGCGGATGCGCTTTCCAGGTCAGGGATCGATAAGGTCCGGCTTGTCTTTACGTCGGAGTCAGGGGAGGAGACAGAAAATCTTGTCAAAAAGGCTGTCATGGCCTATAAGGACAGGATCCCGGTCGAAATCGAGGGCGAATTAACGAAAGGACAATTTAATCGCGGGGTAGAATGAACGAGATTTTAAGAGGAGTCCAAAATTATTTCCTCAGCGCAAAGGACGCAATGAGTGACGGGATGAACCTGCTCACTCAGCTGTCCAGAATATTCTTCATCTTTCTTATTCTGATCTTTACGCTGCAGGATTATACATATTACGGCAAAAAGACGCAGGAAGGACGGGAGCGGGTCGCGCATCGTCAGGTCATTGTCATGTACTTTTTTTCAGGACTCGGTTTTTTACTGATCTTCCTGAACACAGGCAACCTTCTTGCGCTGGTTTTTCTCATGGGCGTCTATATTTTTTACTCAGTTGCCCGAAACGGCTACATGAGCATGTACAGCAAGGCGTCGATGCTTCTTGTCAACAATATGCTCATGCTTCTGAGCATCGGGTTCATCATGATCGCCAGACTGGATCTGGAGGAGGCTGTAAAGCAGTTCATCATCGCGTCGGCAGGGACGGTTCTTTCATTTCTGATACCGGTCGTTGTGCGGAAAATGAAGATCCTGCCCCGCCTTACCTGGCTCTACGCGGCGCTGGGAATCATTGCCCTGCTGGGAGTCCTTGCACTCGCGACTGTGAGCGGAGGAGCAAAGCTTTCGATCTCGGTCGCCGGCATCACGATCCAGTTTTCCGAACTCGTGAAGATCACGCTGGTTTTCTTTATCGCGGCGAAGCTTGCGCGGGATACATCATTCAAATCGGTCGTGATCACGACGATCGTTGCGGCGGCCCATGTGGGGATCCTGGTGCTCTCCACAGACCTCGGGACGGCGGTGGTCTTCTTTGCGGCATACATTGTGATGGTGTTCGTGGCCACACGGAAAGCCGTGTACCCGCTTGCAGGGCTCCTGGGAGGCTCTGCCGCGGCTGTGGCAGCCTACTTTTTATTCGGCCATGTCAGACAGAGGGTCACTGCCTGGAAGGATCCCCTTGTTGTTTATGATACGTCCGGCTATCAGATCGCGCAGGCGCTGTTCGCAATCGGAGCAGGCGGCTGGCTCGGAACAGGCCTGTACCACGGGCGGCCTGAGACGATCCCGGTTGCATCCAAGGACTTTATTTTTGCGGCGATCTGTGAGGAATTCGGCTGCCTGTTCGCAATCAGTCTGATCCTGATCTGCATGAATATGTTCATACTGATCGTCAATATCTCAATGCAGATCCGTAATCCGTTCTATAAGCTGGTCGCACTCGGACTCGGAACGGAATACGCTATCCAGGTTTTTCTGACGATCGGCGGAGTTACAAAGTTTATCCCCATGACGGGAATCACGCTTCCCCTGGTAAGTTACGGCGGCAGTTCGGTGATGAGCACGATCATAGTCATCGCAATCGTACAGGGACTATATATTCTGCGTGAGGATGAGGGAGAGGCACTTGAGAGACGAAAAGAAGAGAAGATACGTCGAGGACCGGACTGAGCAGCAGATTGGCCGGGAGGTCCGGGAAATTATGCGGGAGAGTGAAGAGTTTCACGATTCCCGTGAGGATGCGTTCTATGGAGACGGATCCGGGTCTTACAACAGACGGACAAGGCGCGCCGTGAGCCGCCGGACAGATTTTGAACCGGATACAAGGGAAGCCCGCCGCCGTGGAGATTCCGGGGCGGAATATCGGGAAGCGGTCGGAAGGAACAGGACCTACAGGCAGAATCAGGGGTATGCCGGACAGAATTATTATAATGCTTATCAGGATGACAGATACGGGATGAACAGCGGCAGGAGCGCCGATGAAGGAGCCTTTCCCCCGGACGGAATCGAAAGAGATCCGTACGGGGAAGAACCGGAGGAAGAGTGGCAGAGCGAGCCGCCGACAGGGATCCGCCTTCGGAAAGGCGCTGCATACACATTCGTTTCGTATGTGTTCATTCTGATGTTCGTGAGCCTGATCGGGTACCTTATTTTTTTTAATTTTCACAGTGACAAGGTTCAGAACAGTCCGTATAACCGCCGGCAGGATTCCCAGTCGGCCTATGTACGGCGGGGTGAAATTTGGGATTCCAGGAACAATGTGATCGCCACAACAAAGGTGGATGAGAATGGAAAAGAGATCCGGGATTATCCCTATCACAATATGTTTGCCCATGCGATCGGTTATTCCACAAACGGGAAGAGCGGTGTTGAGTCGATCATGAACTATGATCTCCTGACATCGCATGACAATTTCCTGGACAGGATCGTAAATGAATTCAGGGGAGAGAAAAATACAGGAGATACGGTCGTCACGACACTGGATTTAAACCTGCAGCAGGCTGCCTACAATGCTCTTGGGGATTATCAGGGAGCGGTAATCGTCATCGATCCTCAGCTTGGCTCAATTCTTGCCATGGTCAGCAAGCCGGATTTTGACCCGAATACGATAGCTGCCGACTGGGAAGCGATCATATCGGATCCGTCCGGAAGCCAGCTCGTAAATCGGGCAACGCAGGGGCTCTATCCGCCCGGATCCACCTACAAGATCGTCACAGCCCTTTCCTACATGCAGCAGTACGGCACGACAGACGGCTTTACGTTCAACTGTGAGGGTGAGCTTGTGATCGATGATTACATCGTACACTGCTATGACGGGACGGCACATGGCGAGGAGAACTTTGGAAACGCATTTGCCAACAGCTGCAACTGTTCTTTCGCTGCGATCGGGCTTGGTCTCGGAACAGCGCAGCTTACAAAGACCTCTGAGGAGCTGCTCTTCGGAAAAGAACTCCCGTGCGATCTGCACTACAATAAGAGCCGGTTCAATCTGACAGACCGGAGCGACAATGCGACCATCGCCCAGACTGCGTTCGGGCAGGCGGAGACGCTCGTAACGCCTTATCATCTGGCTCTTATCACGTCAGCAATCGCAAACAGGGGCATGCTGATGCAGCCGCAGCTTGTCGGACGCGTGACAAGTTCGGACGGTACTTACGTTGAGAACCGGACTTCCAGGGAATATGGAGCGATCATGTCGGAACAGGAAGCGGACGCGCTGAAAGAGCTGATGTGTCAGGTCGTAAATGAAGGAACCGCAGCCGAACTTTCCGATCTTCCGTACTCTGTCGCCGGGAAGACCGGCTCTGCAGAGTATACGATGGCAGACGGGCAGATCGGGACGCACTCCTGGTTCACAGGGTTTTCCAATGTGGAGGATCCGGATATTGTTGTCGTCGTACTTGCTGAAAACGGGGGATCCGGGAGCGCAACAGCGGTCCCCATCGCGCACGCTGTCTTCGACGCGTATTATAACGGCTGAGTTCATTTTCCGTGGAGTTAAGGAATGTCCGGGCGTTTTTACGATTCAAGAACGCCTCAGCGTTCTTGCCGCGCCGCGCATGGTGCGAAGCACCTTCCTTTTTGCGCGGCTGCGATCCGCCGTGCCTGAGCATGCGTAACAATGCTCCAGTGGAGCATTGTGTAGCTGAGGCGTTTATCTCAGTGGGGGATTGAAACCCGCCACTGAGACGAGCAAGATATTAATCTATCCCCCGCTTATAGAAGCGGGAGCCTTTCCCACTGAGATAAAGCAATCAATACCTGCACAGAGTGCACTTTGTTCTAGTAGAGGATGAAGAAACATGTTAAAATGGTCACAGGATTTATATATCGGGGATGAAATATTTGACAGATTCGAGACTGTCAGGGAAAGACTTGAGCGCGGAGAACCGGTCGTCAGGGCGTGGCTCCTGACAAAGCCGGCCAATCCGGTCAATCAGCTTGAGATCATGAACTGTCGGTATCTCGTGCAGGAGGCCTGCAGAGATCACGTTCCGGAAATTATCGGAATGGCCCTTGACCGGAGTGAGGCTGTCAGGATGATCCTTCTCATGACAAAAGCCTGTGTAGAGCGGACAAACGGTGCAGATCTTCGGGCTTTTCTCGAAACAGCTCCGGATATCCCTGAGATTCATCACATTCATTAAGACACAAGCAAAGCGGGTATTAAAAGGATGTCGATTTTTCTGACAATATTAAAAGTAATAGGAATCATTCTTCTTATTATCCTTCTTATTATACTTGCTGTCCTTCTCCTCCTTCTCTTTGTCCCATTCCGCTACAGCGCGGGAGGGAGAAAAGAAGGGGATGTCCTGGAATTTTCCGGAAAAGTGACCTGGCTGCTGCATGCGGTGACAGTTCAGATCGGTTTTGAACCCGGCGGAGCAGGCCTGACGAAGGATCTGAGGATATTCGGGATCTCACTCTTTAAGCTCCGGGATAAGCTCAAATCCCGAAAGAAGAGTGCCGGGAACGCAGAATCCTCGATTGAAGGAAGTGCGGAGAAGAAAATCGGGGATGCGGTCGCTGTGCAGGATGCAGGTGAGGCTTCTCCGGCACCCGGTCCCGGAAAAGAGGAAGGCGGGGAGGCGAACTCTTCTGCAGAGACTTCCTCAGCCGGGAAATCTGAGGATATACCTCAGGACGCAGGAGTGGAAGCTGCCGCGAAGCGTCAGGACGCAGGAGATGAAGCTGCCGCGAAGCATCAGGACGCAGGAGAAGAAGCTGCCGCGAAGCATCAGGATGCCGGAGGGGAAGCTCCCGATCTGGAGCGGAGAGACGCAGAGGATTCTTTTGGTGAAAGTCCGGAGAGCGTGAAAACGAAAACTTCTGACGGCAATGCACCGGATGCGTCAGTCTCTGCCGGTGAGGGATCGCTTACAGATCGACCGGCGCCGGTCACTTCCCGGATAAAGGCAGTTTACAATAAGCTGACAAACATCGTATTCTCTGCCCTCTCCAATATAGCGAAGAGACTCAACGGAATCGTCGGAAAGCTCTTTGATCTTGCTCTGAAAATCTTCATCAAAATCTGTCTGCTTCCACTTACGATCGTGGAAAAGCTGGATAAGATATTCAGGAAAATCGGAGGCATCTGCAGGAAAATCGGGGCTTTCGCTGATTTCTTTTTCGATGAGAAGGTACAGTCATTTCTTTCCGAGATCATGGGACTGGTGAAAAAGCTGCTCGGACATGTTCTTCCGAAAAAGCTGAAGGGATATGTGCGGTTCGGCCTGGATGATCCCGGCCGTACGGGAAGAGTGCTTGCCGCTGTAGCGCCGTTCTATCCGAAGTACGGGAAGACTTTCAGCGTACAGCCGGACTTTGAAGATCTGGTCTTTGAAGGAAATGCGGAATTAAAAGGGAGAGTCTATCTTTTCTATGTCGCTTATATTGGTCTCAGAGCCATATTAAATAGAAATTTAAAATATGTCATCAGACAGTTCAAGAAGTTGAAGGAGGTCAGATAAAATGGCAGGCAATGATTTCAAGTCGACAGTGGACTCCCTGTTACAGGGAATGAACCAGTTCGTATCATCCAAAACGGTCGTGGGAGACGCGCTCCATGTCGGCGATACGATCATCGTACCGCTTGTGGATGTATCCTTCGGTGTGGGAGCCGGTGCAACTGCGGGAAATTCGAAAAATTCAAACTCCGGCGGCGGTGTCGGCGGAAAGGTCTCTCCGACAGCGGTCCTTGTCATTTCCAATGGCACGACCAAGATGGTCAATGTCAAGAGTGCCGACAGCCTTACAAAGATCCTCGATATGGTGCCTGATTTTGTGAACCGCTTCACGAACAAGGGCGGAGCTTCCGCGGCAGCAGATGACATAAAAGTAGAAGACCTTAATCTGGACAGCGGCAGTGCGAAATGAGGATGCGGCGACAGTGTGATGCGAAGGGCCCTTTTCTGCAAATGATGGGGCTTCGGCCTGCGGCGCGCCTGATCCTCAGAGGATGAAGGAAAAACTATCAGGATAAAAAAGAAGATCCTCCGGTCATCCGGAGGATCTTAACGTTTCAGTTCCATAAGCGAGCCTCAGGCTCTCTCTACTTTGCCGGCTCTAAGGCAGTGCGTGCAAACATAAGTATGCTTCGGCACACCATTTACCATAACCTTGACTCTCTTAATGTTGGATTTCCACATATGATTAGATCTTCTATGAGAATGGCTCACTTTAATGCCAAAATGAGCTCCCTTTCCACAAACAGAGCATACAGCCATCGATAACACCTCCTTACAACAGAATAAGGCCTACATGGCCTGCAACGTCAATTATTCTAACAGATGGCATCAAAGGTTGCAAGCATTTTTAAGAGAATTTATCAGGGTAAATGAGATGATTTTCGGAAAGTGAAGGATATGGAACAGGAAATACGTAAAATACAGCAGGAACTCTGATCATTATGTGTGCCGGGAATGGAGAAATTACTGCACCTGCAGAACAGAATAAGCTGCCCGGCGCACCCTGTATGCAGCGCCGGGAATTACAGGCCGATCAGGAAATACAGGTGGGAGAGCAGTACAGACATGGATTCAGAATTAAATCCTTCACATTTTGGGGTAAAACGTATATAATACCTGTGTCCGGCACATTTTTGTCGGTGTTTTAGCATGCGATTTTATCTCAGTGGGGGAAACTCCGCAGGCCTCACGGGCCTTCCCTGAATCTGACCGAAAGATATTTTTTTATGCACATATACGGCCTGCAGCCCGGCTTGACCGGCCGGCTGTTTTATGAGCAGGATAAATAAGGAATTCGGTCTTTTTTGGAGTACTTCCCGCGTTCATAGAGGAGGATTTTCATGAAAGGACGCATTAGTTCTGAATATGGCGATATAACGATCAGCCCCGATGTGATCGCTACGTATGCGGGCTCGGTTGCTGTCGGCTGTTTCGGTATTGTCGGAATGGCTGCTTACAGCGTTAAGGACGGACTTGTTCATCTTCTGAAAAAGGACAGTTTACGATACGGTATTAATGTGAAAATAGACAAGGATCGTATTTCTCTTGTGATTCACTGCATTGTCTCTTATGGTGTGAGTATACCGGCGCTCGCTGATAATCTGACGGAGAGCGTCAAATATAAGATGGAACAGTTCACAGGAATGACAGTCGAACATATTGATATCCTTGTTGAGGGTATTCGGGTAATTGACTGAAATCTGCGAATAGCACCGTTCGATAAACATAGAGTTGGAGGTCTCAAGTGAGTACAAATACAATAGATGCGCAGCTGCTCCGGAAAATGTTTCTCTCCGGAGCACGCAATCTTGAAATAAGAAAGAACTGGATCAATGAATTGAATGTCTTTCCTGTTCCGGATGGTGATACGGGAACGAATATGACGATGACGATCATGTCCGCTGCCGGAGATGTGAATGCGATCCCGAATCCTACGATCGATGATCTCGCCAAAGCGATTTCCTCGGGATCTCTTCGCGGAGCCCGGGGAAATTCCGGCGTCATTCTCTCCCAGCTTCTCCGCGGATTCACCAATGCGATCAGGGATCATTCCGAACTGGACGGAGAGCTGATCGTCGCCGCCATGCAGAAAGCTGTGGAGACGGCCTATAAAGCGGTCATGAAGCCGAAAGAGGGAACGATCCTGACTGTTGCGCGCGTAATGTTTGAGAAAGCGCAGGAATTCGAGGACAAGGAAGATCTCGATAAGCTTTTCCAGGTCATTCTCACTTCAGGAGATGAAGCGCTCGCGATGACTCCGGAGCTTCTTCCGGTCCTCAAGGAAGCCGGCGTTGTGGATTCCGGCGGACAGGGCCTTATGACCGTGCTGCACGGGATGGTCGATGCGTTTAACGGGCTGGAGCTGAATCTCGATTTCATTGCACCCGAGACGAAAGTACAGACTGTCAGGGAACCGATCAGCACAGATGATATCAAGTTCGGATATTGCACGGAATTTATCGTCAAGCTGGAAAAAGAATTCACCGAGGAGGACGAAGCCACGATGAAAGAGTTCCTGCTTTCGCTTGGTGACAGCCTTGTCTTTGTCGCAGGGGATAATATGGTGAAAGTCCATGTCCATACGAACCATCCCGGCCGTGCCTTTGAGAAAGGTCTTGAATATGGTCAGCTGACGCGAATGAAGGTCGACAACATGCGCGAAGAGCATGAAGAAAAGCTTTTTAATTCTGATGTTGTCCGGGCTGCGCGCGAGGAGGAAGAGAAGAGGAAGGCTAAAGAAGAAGAAAATGCCAGGAACGCGGAGAAAAAGGAAAGCGCATTTGTCGCAGTGACGATCGGCGACGGATTGACGGAGCTTTTCCGCGGACTGGGCGTGGATGCCGTGATCGAGGGCGGTCAGACAATGAACCCGAGTACGGATGATATGCTCCATGCGATCAAAGAAGCCAACGCGGAAAATGTATATATTCTTCCCAATAACAAGAACATTATCCTTGCAGCCAACCAGGCAAAGGAACTTGTGACGGACTGTAATGTCTATGTCGTTCCGACGAAGACTGTTCCGCAGGGAATAGCATCTGTCGTAAATTTCGTACCGGGTAAAGATCCGGAGACGAACTTTGCAGATATGACGGAAGAACTTGCAAATGTCAGAAGCGGTGAGGTCACTTACGCGATCCGGGATACCACGATCGACGGGAAAAAAATCAAATCCGGTGATATCATGGGCATTGGCGATGAGGGAATCCTTGCTGTCGGGGCGGATGTTGAGCATGTCGTCCTCTCTATGCTTGATAAGATGATCGATGAGGATTCAGAGCTTGTAAGCCTTTATAACGGAAAAGATTACAGCGAAGACGACGCCTCAAAGCTTGCCAGGATGATCGAGGAAAAGTATCCCGATATTGAGGTCGAAGTGAATTACGGCGGACAGCCGCTCTATTACGTAATTCTCTCGGTCGAATAAGAAATCGAAAAGCAGTACTGCGCCTGAACTTCCCGCACGGATCACTATGGTGGAGACCGGGGATCATGCAGGAAGTTTCAGTAAAATACCTGCGGCTGCCGCACCGGAAACATGTGCCGCGGTCCCTGTGATGTCATTATATGACGCGCAAGGGTCCCGCTGCCGGTCCGCTGCGGCAGTGTTTTTTTGCAGGAACTCAATGGATGGTCAGGGAGACTGTATATGAAACTGACAGAGATACCCGGAGTGGGTCCGAAGACAGAAGCGCTCTTTATGAAGCTCGGCATTCATGACTGCGAATCACTTACACGGTATTACCCTCTCCACTATGATTCATACGATGAACCTGTTCCGGTCGGAGAGGTCCGGCCCGGTTCCAAAATTACTGTGAGAGGTACTGTGCAGGGCGGTGTGAATGTCTTCCCGGCCGGAAATAAAAAGATCGTGAGCTGCGTGATCAGAGATGCGTCCGGCAGCCTCAGACTGCAATGGTACAACGCCCTGTTCATTCGCTCGGTGATAAAGAAAGGCGGCATGTACTGTTTCAGGGGGATCGTTGCAGTCCGCCGCGGCGAAAAAGTGATGGACCATCCCGAGATTTTTCAGATTGATCAGTATAAGAAAAATCAGGGGACTCTTGTTCCGATCTATGGTCTGACGAAAGGCCTCTCGAACAATGCGGTCACAAAGGCCGTCCGTGCAGCTTTTAAACTTTGCGGGGCTGCCGATGAGTATCTGCCGGAGCAGATCGTCCGGCATTATGAACTCATGGATGAAAAAACAGCCTGTGAGAAGATTCATTTCCCGGCAGACCGGGAGGATCTGTACAAGGCGGGGAAGAGGATCGCATTTGATGAATTCTTCTTTTTTATTCTTGCGTTAAGAATGCTGAAAAGCGAGGAGAAGGATGTTCCGTCAGATTTTCGGATGAAAAGATGCTGGGAGACGGAGGATTTGATCGAAGCGCTGCCCTACAGACTTACGGCGGCGCAGGAGCGCGTCTTCAGGGAGATCGAGGCCGATCTTTCAAGCGGAAAGACCATGTCGAGACTGGTCCAGGGAGATGTAGGATCGGGAAAGACAGTGCTGGCTTTTCTTGCCCTCGTTATGACTTCCCGTAACGGATATCAGGGCGCTTTGATGGCACCGACAGAAGTGCTCGCCCGTCAGCATTATGAAAAGTTCTCCTCTTTCATTGAGAGCGTACCCGGAATCTCTGTACGCCCGGTCCTGCTGACAGGATCGCTCAAAGCCTCAGAGCGACGGAAAGCACTTGAGGAGATTCGCACAGGGACTGTCAATGTTGTGATCGGTACGCACGCCCTTATTCAGGATGCCGTTGAATATAAAAATCTTGCTCTGGTCATCACGGATGAGCAGCATCGGTTCGGCGTCTATCAGCGAAGGGCTCTGACGACAAAAGGCAGGCTGCCTCATATGCTGGTCATGTCAGCAACACCGATTCCCAGAACGCTGGGGGTGATCTACTACGGTGATCTTGATATTTCAATGGTCGATGAGAGGCCGGCAGCGAGACTACCCATAAAAAACTGTGTTGTTGACGGGTCCTGGAGAGCGAACGCGATGCGCTTCCTGAAAAAGGAACTGGCCGCCGGCCATCAGGTCTATGTCGTCTGTCCGATGATTGAAGAAAATGAAGAGATACAGGCGGAAAATGTCATAGACAGGACAAAAGAACTCAAAAAATCTTTTCCGGATTTCACGGTCGCGATGCTGCACGGCCGGATGAAGCCGGAGGAAAAAAACAGAATTATGACATCCTTTGCCGACGGAAAGATTCAGATCCTTGTCTCTACGACGGTGATCGAGGTCGGGGTCGATGTTCCGAACGCGACGGTCATGATGATTGAAAATGCGGAGCGCTTCGGGCTCGCGACACTCCATCAGCTCCGCGGAAGAGTCGGGCGCGGGGAAGCTCAGTCCTACTGTATTTTCATGGCCGGGCAGCAGAGTGAAGAAATAGCGGAGCGGCTTTCTATCCTGAATACGTCAAATGACGGCTTTCGCATTGCGGAGAAGGATTTTGAACTCAGAGGACCGGGTGACCTTCTGGGGATCCGCCAAAGCGGAGAGGCATCTTTTAAGGCTGCGGATCCCGTCATGGACCGGGATATGCTGAAGGCAGCAGGTGAACTGGCTGCGGTGATCATGCAGGATGATCCCGAACTGATCGGGGAAGAGTACGAAGTCCTGAAGAGGAAAATCAGAGAGTATATCGTAAATACTCAGGGATCGGTCATTCTCTGAGGCCGGCGGATCGCAGCCGCGCGATCGGGAAGGTGCTTCGCACCTCGCGCGGCAAGGCAGGAACGCGGGGCGGTATTGAATCATTGTGGTAAAAACGACGAAAAACTAAAAAATTGCTTGTCTCAAATTGGGTATTTTGCTATAATATATCTGTATTATCGATTACTTCAAGGTAAAGAGGCAGGTATGAATATAGGGATAATTGCACATAACAGCAAGAAAACTCTAATAGAGGATTTTTGTATAGCATATAAGGGCATACTCTCAAAACACGA
This sequence comes from uncultured Lachnospiraceae bacterium, assembly GCA_902785985.1. Classification (GTDB taxonomy): domain Bacteria; phylum Bacillota; class Clostridia; order Lachnospirales; family Lachnospiraceae; genus Chordicoccus. The sequence continues at coordinate 14,049 of CADABA010000014.1, read as the reverse complement.
CATTTATGCCACGGGAACGACCGGCAGGAGGATCGAAGAAGTGACGAGCCTGCATGTCCGCAAATTTCTTCCGGGTTCGATCGGAGGAGATAAGCAGTTCACTGAGATGATCGAGCGCAATGCGATGGACCTTGTGATCTTTTTCTATAATCCGAATATGATCGACAGCAAGGATCCGGATGTCATGACGGTCGTCATGGCATGCGACCGCAACAACATTCCGATCGCGACCAATATCGGATCCGCAGAAGTCATGATCCTCGGTCTCGGAAGAGGAGATCTCGACTGGAGGCTCAATGTAAAGAGCAGTGATATCGTATGAGAGTAATTGCGGGAACAGCCCGGTCCATGCCTCTTCGTACTGTGAAGGGGATGGACATAAGGCCCACGACAGACAGGACTAAAGAGACACTGTTCAATATTCTGATGCCGAGAATACCGAACTGCAGGTTCCTCGATCTGTATGCAGGGAGCGGATCCATCGGTATTGAAGCCCTGAGCAGGGGAGCAAAAGAGGCGGTCTTCGTTGAGAACACCAGGGCGCATCAGGCACTGATCCTTGAAAACCTGGAGTTCACGAAGCTTGCCGACCGTGCTCGTATCCTGAAAGGGGATGTGAATACGGTACTTTCGAGGCTCGAAGGCGGAGAACTCTTCGATGTCATCTTTATGGATCCTCCGTTCAATCACGGACTGGAGAAAACTACGCTTGAACTCCTTGCCCGTCTGCATCTGCTGGCAGAGGACGGTGTTATAGTGGTCGAGGCGTCACCGAAAACAGATTTCTCTTACCTTTCTGAGTACGGGTACCGGATCATAAAAGAAAGAAAATACTCCATGAGTCAGCACATCTTTCTCACAAGAGACAATGCATGATGCTTTTGCAGTCACCTGTGAAACTCAGCGCGAAGGTGAATCGGATGAATAATTCGCTGAAGTGTACAGTATCGTAATTAACTGATTTTACGGCATGTAAGGAGCAGACAGTATGCGGAGAGCAGTTTATCCGGGTTCTTTTGATCCGGTAACCTATGGCCAAGAACGTGTTAAGATACTTAAGGAAGTGACTACAGATATTCCGAATGTAGTCGTTCGTTCATTTGAGGGTCTTTCCGTGAATTTTGTGCGTGACTGTGATGCGCAGGTCATCATCCGCGGCTTGAGAGCCATGACGGATTTTGAGAATGAACTGCACATGGCACAGACGAATAAAGTCCTCATGCCGGAGATCGACACGATGTTCCTGGTAACGAGTCTTAATTACGCATATTTGAGCTCAACGACCGTCAGGGAGCTTGCTTCGTTCAAATCGGATGTATCCGCTTTTGCACCGCCTGCAGTCGTAAAGGCGCTGAACGAGAAGTTTTCCTTGTAGAGTAGCTTGCGGAGAGTAAGCTGTAAGAACGGAGTACATATTAAGGAAATATAATTTAGTTACAAGGAGAAGGGATCATGGCCAGCAGAATTGAGCAGATTATTGAAGAAATTGAGGAGTATGTAGACAGTTGCAGGTTCCAGCCGCTGTCAACGACGAAGATCGTTGTAAACAAGGAAGAACTCGAGGAGCTTCTGAGAGAGCTGAGACTGAAGACTCCGGATGAGATCAAGCGATATCAGAAAATCATTTCCAATAAGGACGCGATTCTTGCGGATGCGCAGGCTAAGGCGGACGGGATCATTGCCAGTGCCGAGACAAGAGCGAAAGAGCTCGTCAGCCAGCATGAGGTCATGCAGCAGGCTTACGCACAGGCCAATGAGACGATCAACAGAGCGAATCAGCAGGCTCAGGGAATCCTTGATTCCGCCACACAGGATGCCAATAACATTCGCCTTTCCGCGCTGACCTATACTGATGATATGCTTGCGAATATTGAGAATATGGCAGGTATGACAATTCAGGATGCGGGAATGAAGTACAAGGCATTCATTGATTCTCTTCAGAATGCATACGATACTGTAAGACAGAATCGTCAGGAACTGTCCCCGCAGACCGCCCAGTCAGCGGAACCGTCTTTATATGATGAAGACGATTATGATGACAGATTAGATGAGGGTGACGAGGACTGAGTTTAACCGCTGACGCAGAATTCTCGTGATGGGGCTCACGATGAATGTACAGAGTGAGACTGTTCTCTGACAGGAGAAACAAAGTAAGTGTCAGAGACAAAAGCCTCAGACGGATCACAGCCGCGCAATGAGGAATGTGCTTCGCACCTCGCGAGGCTCGGTAAGGACGCCGAGGCGTTCTTGATTTTGGATTGAGGAGTGGGGATGTTCTGTTGAGCGTCCCCTCTTTTTATCTAAGCAATTCGTTCTTCATGAACCAAACATTATGAAAAGGAGACACTATGGATAATCTTAGACCTGAGAATGTATTTCGGTATTTCAAGGAAATTTCAGATATTCCCCGTGGGTCCGGCAACACCGAGGCGATTACAGAGTATCTTATACAGTTTGCGGTCAGCCATGACTTTGACGCGATCGCGGACGAAGTCGGCAATGTGATCATCAAGAAGCCCGCATCAGAGGGATACGAGGAGGCAGAAGGAGTTATTCTCCAGGGGCATGTCGATATGGTCTGCGCAGCTGCTCCGGACAGTGATCACGATTTCCTGAATGATCCGCTCACGCTTAAAACAGACGGAGATTATCTCTACGCGGAAGGGACGACGCTGGGAGGAGATGACGGAATTGCGGTAGCCTATATGCTGGCTGTCCTCGATGACGATGAGATCCCGCATCCTTCGCTTGAGTGCCTGTTCACTGTGGATGAGGAGATCGGACTCCTTGGTGCGGCAGCGCTGGATCCGGAATTCCTTGACGGTCATGTGATGATCAACCTTGATTCCGAGAGCGAGGGTGTACTCACCGTCGGATGTGCAGGAGGGGTACGCGTAGATACCACGATTCCCATCGGACGTGCATCCATCAAGGGAATGCCTCTGCTCATCGAGATCGGAGGCCTTCTCTCCGGACATTCCGGAGAAATGATCCAGAAGGGCAGGATCAACGCACTGAAGCTCATGGGCAGATTTCTCTTTGAGCTGGATCAGAAGACTGCATTTTCCCTTGTCGACATAAGCGGCGGGGATAAGGATAACGCAATTCCGGCAGAAGCCAAGGCACACCTGATCGTGGATGAGGATGATCTTGAGACGGCAAAAAAATTTACCAAAGAGTTTGTTTCAAAGGTCAAACGCGAATATGCAGGCACAGATGACGGTCTGGTGATCCGCGTTGAGAGCGGGCGGACACACAAGGTCACCGTCATGGATCCGGACAGCCAGGAGAAGGTCATTGCATTTCTGATGCATGTCCCGGACGGCGTGAGACATATGAGCGGGGTGAATGAAGGACTTGTCCAGACATCGACCAATCTCGGTATCGTGAGGACCGGAGCAGAGCAGTTCGTGACAACGTCTCTGACCCGCAGCAGCGTGCTCTCTGAGAGGGATGCGCTGGCAGCTGAAATCATCAGCCTTGCAAAGCTCCTCGGCGGAGCAGGCTATCTGAAGGAGTCCTATTCGGCCTGGGAATACAGGGCGGATTCGAAGCTTCGAGAGACGATGGTCAGGATCTACAGCGAGCGCTTTGGAAAAGAACCGAAAATCTCCATCATTCATGGCGGTCTGGAATGCGGCATCTTCTATGATAAGATCAAGAATCTCGATGCAGTCTCTATAGGACCGGATATCAAAGACATCCATACACCGAACGAAAAGCTCTCGATCAGCTCGGCAGAGAGGACCTGGGATTATCTGCTTGACGTTCTGAAAGCACTTAAGTGAGGAGTCCGGCTTTAAATGGAAATCCAACTATGGAGAGAGATTCTTCACCCCTATGAACAGGCAGTGAGCGAGATCATCGTAAAGTTCGTCTGCCTGAGGGATGAGTTTCGGAAAAACAATATATATTCTCCGATTGAGAGCGTCACCGGGCGTGTGAAGACGGTTTCCAGTATCCTGGATAAGATGCAGATGAAAAATATCCAGTTCGAACACCTTGAAGAAGAGGTCGAGGATATTGCGGGAATTCGGATCATCTGTCAGTTCGTTGAGGATATTGAGCGGGTCGTCGACCTGATCCGCGGACGATCTGATATGGAAATCCTGGAGATGAAGGATTATCTCGCCAACAAGAAGAAGAGCGGGTACCGAAGTTACCATGTCGTCGTGGCCTACACGGTGGATACGATACACGGACCGAAAAAACTGCAGGTCGAGATACAGATCCGGACAATGGCCATGAACTTCTGGGCTACGACGGAACATTCTCTTCAGTATAAATACAAGGGAGAAATTCCGGAGCACGTCTCCACAAGACTGCAGAAGGCTGCGGACGCGATCTTCAATCTGGACAATGAGATGTCACAGGTCCGGGCGGAAATCATTGACGCGCAGAACGATATGCAGATACGGACAGGAATCGTCAAGGAGATTCTTTCGGCGATTGAAAATCTATACAAAGTCGCAAGCGAGCGGGAGGTAAAGAAGGTACAGGATGAATTTTATCGGATCTTCCGTCTGAACAACCTGTATGAACTCAGAAGATTCCAGAAACAGCTGGATATCTTATCGGAAGGGTATCGTGTTCAGTCAGTCGATTCGGAGCTTCATACATCCGCAGAACAATAGAATGGAGTCTGTGCTTCCCGGTCAGGAACAATGAACATACATGCCCGGATTTTCCCTTTGAGACAGAAGGAGAGAATCCGGGTCATTCCATATAAGACACATGGAGGGACCCTTGAATCTTCCAGAACGGTATTTAGAGGAAATGAAGAACCTTCTCGGAGCAGAATATGAAGACTGGATTTCCGCGATGGAGCAGCCGGCAGTCACAGGCCTGCGCACAAATGACCTGAAGACGGATCCGAAAGAGTTTCTGCATATTTTGGCCGGGTCCGGCTTCAGAGACATGCCCGAGAGGATCCCCTGGATCCGCAGCGGATTCTTTACGAAGGACAGCAGCCTCTTTTCAAAGCATCCGCTCTATCAGGCGGGTGTCTATTATATACAGGAGCCTTCCGCGATGACGCCTGCCGAGCTGCTACCCGTTTCGGAAGGCGATTATGTCCTTGACCTTTGCGCTGCTCCGGGAGGGAAGGCCTGCCAGCTCCTTCAGAAGCTGAACGGGACGGGGCTTCTATATGCCAATGATCTTTCTGCGAGCCGTGCTCAGGCGCTTAAAAAGAATCTGGAGATGGCAGGAGCTGTCAACGCATTTGTGACAGCGGAGGATCCGGCGAATCTGGCTTCTCATTTTCAGGGGTATTTTGATAAGATCCTGGTGGATGCCCCTTGCTCCGGCGAGGGAATGTTCCGCCGGGAGCCCTCGATGCCCTCCTTCTGGATGAAGAAAGGTCCGGAATATTATCAGCCGGTCCAGTATGAAATCCTCAGAGAAGCCTGGAGGATGCTGAGACCCGGAGGGATGATGATTTTTTCCACCTGTACATTTTCCGTACAGGAAAATGAAGGAAATGTCGAGCGCCTTCTCTCTGAATTTCCCGATCTTCGGCTTGTGGAGATTCCGGCGTATCCCGGCTTTGCGCGCGGCGTCACAGTGCATACAGAGAAATGCGTACGGCTCTATCCCCACAGGCTGCGGGCCGAAGGACAGTTCGCTGCGCTTTTTCAGAAGGAAGGAAGTGCGGAACCCAGGCCTTGCAGGGAAAAAATGGTTTACGAAAAGAACGGAGAGATCTATCTCATTCCGGCAGATGCCGGTCCCGTACCGGGGCTTCGGTATCTCCTTACGGGGCTTCATGTCGGGACGCGCAGGCGGGAGAGGATTGCTGCGGCGCAGGGTCTTGCGCAGGCGCTTACTAAGCATATGTGGCCAAAGAGCATGGATCTGGCATGTATAGATGACAGAATTTACAGGTATCTTCGGGGAGAGACGATTTTCTGCGAGCCATCTGAGATCACTGAGAATGAAGGGTGTCCGCTGCTTCCGGCTGAACTGACGGAGGAGAAGGGGACCGGAAGCGCGGCCGACGATGTCCAAAATGGAAATCTTCGCAGAGACCCGAGAGGCGAAGAAAGAGGATGGAAGAAGCCCCGGCGGGGAAAAGGGAGACCGGATCTTTACGGAAGCCGAACTTCCGCAGGCGAGCCGGGCGGGAAGAGGAAACCGGATGAACCCTGCAGAATGGATCTCCGGGAGATTCTGATCCTTGCGGACGGATTTCCGGTCGGGTTTGCGGATCCCGGGGTGAACGGAATGCTTAAGAACCGGAGAAATCCGGGATGGAGGATTTAATGGAAATATTGAAGAAAGAGCTTGATCAGTGCAGCGCTGTCATTTTTGATCTCGACGGCACACTGATCGACTCCATGGGCATGTGGCATGAGATCGATGTGGAATATCTTATGCGTTTCGGGATCGAAGCACCGGAAGACCTTCAGAAGGAACTGGAGGGTCTCATGTATACGGAGGTCGCCCAATATTTTAAGGACAGGTTTCATATTTCCGATTCGATCAGTGTGATCGGAGATACATGGATTCAGATGGCAGGGGAAAAGTACCGGAAGAGTATTCCGCTGAAGCCCGGCGTGCGGGAGTTTCTTGCCGACGTGAAAGCGAGAAATCACAAGACTGCGATCGCGTCCAGCAATCATCTCCAGCTCATCGAGGATATTCTGAAGATCCATGGGATCTATGACTATATCGACGCGATCACGACCTGCGATGATGTCGGACGTGGAAAACCTGACCCGGAAGTCTACACGGTCACAGCCGGAAAACTCGGGATCGATCCCTCCTCCTGCCTTGTATTTGAAGATATACCGGCAGGCATTCAGGCCGGGAAAGCCGCTGGAATGCGGGTGATTGCCGTCGCGGACACTTACTCGGAGCATATGCGGGAAGAAAAAGTCCGGCTGGCGGACGGCTATATCGCAGATTTCCGCGAGCTTCTGTGATGACGGCGGGACACGCCGGGAATTTTTAGGTGCAAGGAATACAAAACTATGATAGAATAGCGAGTCAGAAAGCCTGAAGAAGGCCGGACGAGCTGCCGGACCCGGATCAGGTCTGCATACGGAGGCGGGTATGACAAAAGCATCAAAAGGCGAATATGGATATTTCCGATATGAGAGGAAGAGAAGGCTTCTTATGACCCTTGCCCTCCTTCTGATTCCGGTGACGCTTTTTCTGATCGGATTATTTATTTTCGGCACGGAGAAAAACATTCTTCTGGTCTTTTCCATGGTCACAGTCATCCCTTTTGCGATGGGGGTCACCGGGACCGTCGCTGTTTTTCTTCAGAAATCGATCCCGGAGGATATCTATCAGAGGATCCGTGAGCACGAGGGAAGTCTGACAATGGCCTATGAGCTCTATGTCACCAATGAGAAGGCCAGCACGATGCTCGATGCCGTTGCGATCTGCGGAAAAAATCTCGTCGCCTATGTCTCTGACGGGAAGGCTGATACAGCTTTTACGCAGGACTATATCAAGCGGACCATGCGGGCTGCAGGATACGGGATGGATGTGAAGCTCATGAAGAACCTCGACAAATTCATTGAGCGCATGGACAGCATGAATGAACACGCAGAATCTCTGCGTGAGGATATTTCATTTACCCCGGATTCACAGTATCCGGATTACACTCGGGAACAGATGGTCTGGCTGACGCTCACACAGATCTCCCTGTGAGCTGTGAGGGAACGGAAAGCCTCAGTGAATCAGGAACGCACGGCATTCCTGCCGTGACGCACAGGGGCGGAGCACCCTTAAACATGAAAGAGTTCCGAATAAAAAAGAACGAAGCGGGACAGCGCTTCGACAAGTATCTTGGAAAGCTCCTGCCCGGCGCTCCTAAGAGCTTTCTCTACAGGATGCTCAGAAAAAAGAATATTGTCCTGAACGGCGGAAAGGCACACGGTCCGGAAATTGTCCGGGAGGGTGATTTTGTCCGTCTCTTTCTGGCGGACGAGACGTTCGAAAAGTTTTCCGGGCAGCCGAATACGGGGACCCCGTTCTCGCCGGAAAATGAAAGGATCCTGGCGTCAGCAAAGCCCGTCTTCGAATCTCCGGTCTATGCGGATGAAGAAATCATGCTGATCAATAAGCCGCGCGGCATTCTGTCCCAGAAAGCGGGGGCGGACGATGTCAGCCTGAACGAATGTCTGATCCGCTTCTGGATGGAATCAGAAGCCGGTGCCGGGGAGGATATACAGACGTTCCGTCCCGCTGTCATGAACAGGCTGGACCGGAACACCACAGGAATCGTACTTTGCGGATTATCCCTTCCCGGAGAGCAGTTCCTCGCGGAGATCCTGAGAGAACGTTCGGCAAAGAAACTCTACAGGACGCTGGTCTTCGGCTGTCCGGAAGATGGAGTTTTTGCTGCATGGCACAGGTCCTCCGGAAAGGACGGGCTTGTAAGGATCAGTGACGAGCCTGTCGGGGAAGCTTCGCCGATTCGGACAGGGATCAGGACGATCGAATGCCGGGACGGGATGGCATATCTTGAAATAGACCTCCTGACCGGGAAAAAACATCAGATCCGTGCCCATCTCGCCCATCTCGGCTTCCCGGTGGCCGGGGATGAGAAATACGGTTCCGGAGAAAAGAATCGGGAGCTCCGCAAAAGATTCGGGCTCAGATCCCAGTTCCTGCACGCATACGGATTTTCATTTCCGGAGAAGATCGAAGGCCGTTTTGCCTATCTTGCCGGCAGGAGCTTTACAGCACCGCTTCCGGAATTCTTCGGCAGAATACTTAGAGAACTTGGGTTTGCGCGTGAGGTTAAATGATGGAGAATAATAAGGAAAATTTCTGGAAGGAAGTCCGTTCCTATATCGTGATGATTGCTGCCGTTTTTGCGGTCGTGCTCTTTGTGAATAATTTTCTTCTGATCAACGCGAGGATCCCGTCCTCTTCGATGGAAGAAACGATCATGATGAATGACCGGATCTTTGGGAACCGTCTTGCCTACAATTCCGACGATCCGAAGCGTTTCGACATCGTCATATTCCGCTATCCCGACGATCCCTCAACTCTCTTTATCAAACGGATCATCGGTCTTCCCGGCGAGACAGTAGAGATCCGAAGCGGGAAAGTCTATATTGACGGCTCTGCGGAACCTCTTGACGATTCGTTCTGCAAGGAAGAACCGCTGGGAGATTTCGGGCCGTTCGCGGTCCCGGAAGGCTGTTATTTTATGATGGGTGATAACCGCAACAACAGCAATGACTCACGCTTCTGGCACAATAAGTATGTAGAAGAGGATGCGATCCTCGGGAAGGCAGTCCTTCGGTACTGGCCGTTTTCCAAGTTCGGGACGGTCAAATAAGATGGGGACGTGGAGTACAAGGGGTCTTCGAGGTTCGGGACTGGAAGAACTGATCAATTATACGATCGAGAGCCTGCGGGAGAAGAAGCTGGCGGTCATCCAGAAGGTGCCGACGCCGATTACTCCGATCGAGATAGACAAGCAGTCAAGGCATATAACTCTTGCCTACTTTGACCAGAAGAGCACTGTCGATTATGTAGGGGCTGTGCAGGGGATCCCGGTCTGCTTTGACGCGAAAGAATGTGCAGAAGATACATTTCCGCTTCAGAACATTCATGAACACCAGGTGAAGTTCATGAAAGATTTCGAGGGGCAGGATGGGATTGCATTTCTTCTTATTTTCTTCAGCAGCCGGCATGAATTCTACTACATGACGTTTCGTGAAATGATGAAATTCTGGACCAGGTGGGAAGACGGCGGGCGGAGGAGCTTCCGGATCACGGAGCTTGATCCCCGGTTCTTTCTGGAGGAAAAGCAGCATCTGCTGCCGATCCTCGACGGGATCCAGAGAGACCTTTCAGACAGAGAGCTGGATTCCGCCCCCGAAAGCGAAGCATGAGCTTTCAGCGGGATCGGCATCCGAACGGATTTCGTCAGATCATACCTGACATTAGCAGAGACATAGTTTGCCCACGCATGCTAATTTGACATGCGTGGCTGCAGAGCAGTCATCCGAAGCCATTGAGTCAGACGTCAAAACTGCGTTTAGGGAGGAGGCGGACAGGAATGAATATAAAGAACAGAGTGATGCATACACCCGAGGGCATGCGGGATCTCTACGGAAAGAGCCTTCAGGACCGCAGGGCGCTCATGAAGAGGATTCATGACGTGTTTGAATCCTTCGGTTACTCCGATATCGAGACACCGACGAAAATTTTTCGACAGGGACGGGAACACGCTTGTTCTCCGCCCGGATTTTACGCCGTCCGTAGCAAGGGCGGCTGCGATGCATTTTGCGGACAGTGATTTTCCCCTGAGACTTTCCTACGAAGGGAGTACTTTTGTGAATTCCGCAGAGTATCAGGGACGGCTCAAAGAGTCCCGGCAGATGGGCGTGGAACTCATTGGGGAGGATTCCGCGGAGGCGGATGCTGAGATCATCGCGCTCACATGCAGGATGCTTCTCGCATCCGGACTTCAGGAATTCCAGGTAAGCGTCGGAGAGGTCAATTTCTATAAAGCGCTGGCAGATAAGTCCGGACTTGACGAAGAAAGTACGGAGACGATACGGGAGCTCATTTCCAATAAAAATTTCTTCGGCGTCGCGGAAGTCCTCGACGGGACGAAGGCAGCTCCTGCGGTGAAGGAGGCGATGCAGAAGCTTCCTCAGCTCTTCGGATCAGCGGAGATTTTTGACGCGGCGGAGGCATTTGCCCTTGGAGAGCGGGAGAAGAGCGCAGTTGCGCGCCTCAGAAGGATCCATGAGATCCTTTGCGCGAAAGGACTTGACCGCTATGTCTCCTTCGATTTCGGCCTGCTCTCAAAATATAATTATTACACAGGGATCATTTTCTCTGCCTTTACCTATGGGACAGGCGAGCCGGTCGCCCGCGGCGGCCGCTATGACCTGCTTCTCGGACACTTCGGCCGGGAGAACCCCGCGGTCGGTGTCGGTCTCTATATCGATCAGCTGACGAGCTCGCTTATTCGTCAGGGGATTTCCTACGGCGAACCTGCGAAGGAAACGGATACCTCCGACGGCTGTAAAGTCTGATCGGTCTTCGGACCGGTATCTTCCCATACTGAGATCACTGCCGTAATTGGAGGAGGTGTGATATGGCAAAGAAAAGATATCTCACGATCGCGCTGACGAAGGGACGGCTTGCCCATGATACGCTCGAGCTCTTTGAGCGGATCGGCGTGAACACGGCCGGCGCGATGGATAAAAAGACAAGGAAACTCATATTCACGAACGAGGAACTCGGACTTCGATTCTTCCTCGCCAAGGGCCCCGATGTCCCGACCTACGTCTATTACGGAGCTGCAGATATCGGGATCGTAGGGCGCGACACGATCATTGAGGAGAACAAAAAACTCTACGAAGTCCTTGATCTGGGGTACGGAAAATGTCGGATGTGCGTCTGCGGACCTGCGTCCGCCCGTAAATATCTGGAGGGCGGAGATCAGATCCGGGTTGCCACAAAATATCCGAATATTGCCAAAGATTATTTTTACCGGAGAAAAAATCAGACGGTCGAGATCATCAAACTGAACGGATCCATAGAGCTCGCTCCGATCGTGGGGCTTGCGGAGGTGATCGTGGATATCGTGGAGACCGGCTCGACCCTGCGTGAGAACGGACTGGAAGTCCTCGAGGAGGTCCTTGACCTTTCTGCCCGCATGGTCGTGAATCAGGTCAGTATGAAGATGCAGAATGAACGGATCACCGAGCTGATCACACGTCTCAGAAACGAACTGTCGAAAGACATTTAAGCCGGAGGTATAAACATGCAGATCCTGAAGCTGACAGATGAAGCGTTCGGAACAATTCTTACCAATATGCTGAAGAGAAGCCCGGACAGTTATCCGGAGCAGGAGGCTGTTGTCTCTGTAATTCTGGCAGATGTGAGAGAGAACGGGGACAAGGCGGTCTTCAACTATACAAAAAAATTTGACGGGGCGGATATTTCCGCGGAGAATTTCATCGTTACGGAGGAAGAGGAAAAGGAGGCCTATGAAAAGGTCGATCCCGCTCTGATCGGTGTCATCCTATGTTCCGGGCGGTAAAGCGGCCTATCCGTCTTCCGTGCTCATGAATGTCATCCCCGCCCAGGTCGCAGGAGTACCTGATATCGTTATGTGTACACCACCCGGCAAGGACGGGAAAGTCACGCCGACGACGCTTGTGGCCGCGAAGGAGGCCGGCGTCGGGACTGTATATAAGGTCGGAGGCGCACAGGCGATCGCAGCGATGGCATTCGGCACAGAGTCACTTCCCAGGGTCGATAAGATCACGGGACCGGGAAATATCTTTGTCGCGCTCGCCAAAAAAGCGGTGTACGGACATGTATCGATCGATTCTGTCGCTGGTCCGTCCGAGGTGACGGTCCTTGCAGATGAGACGGCAAATGCCCGATACGTCGCTGCTGACCTTCTCTCTCAGGCGGAGCACGATGAGATGGCCTGTGCGATTCTGGTCACAACGTCCATGCGTGTGGCGGAGGAAGTGAGTGCAGAGATCGACGGATTCCTTAAAACGCTCTCAAGGAGAGATATCATCAAAAAATCATTGGATAATTTCGGAAGGATCCTCGTGGCGGACACCATGGAGGAGGCCGTCCGTGCCGTCAATGAGATCGCTCCCGAACATCTCGAGCTCGTCACAAGAGATCCGTTCCTGCTCATGACGGAAATAAAGAACGCAGGTGCGATCTTTATCGGCGAATATTCTTCAGAGCCCTTCGGCGATTATTTTGCGGGACCGAATCATGTGCTCCCGACCAACGGAACCGCGAAGTTCTTCTCGGCCCTGTCCGTTGACGACTTTATCAAAAAGACGAGCATCATCTACAGCTCCGGGGAGGCGCTCAGGGCGCTCCATGAGGATGTGGAGACCTTCGCGAAAGCAGAAGGTCTGACGGCACACGCCAATTCGATCCATGTTCGGTTCGAGGAAGAAGATCAGTAAAGAAGCGAGACTGGAAACCTGGATTACACACGGAGGAAAAGACATGGTAAAATATCTGATTCCATGTATCTATATGTACAAAGGGCGCGCAGTGACAGGCTTCGGTCAGAAGAACGCGTTCGGGTCGGGCAATCTGAGCGAGATCGCCATGAAATACAATGAGAAGGGTGCCGATAAGATCCTGATCTTCGACTTTTCAAAAAACGACGCGGACCATGAGGAGGCTATCTCCTCCATCCGGTCGATCTGCGAGGTGTCCCGGATTCCTGTGATGGCGGCAGGTAATGTAAAAAGAGTGGAGGATGTCAAGAAGCTCCTTTACGCCGGCTGCAGCAGGGTGGTCCTCAACGGAGCAAAGAGTGAAAATATGGATTTCCTCCCGGAAGTGTCGAAGCGCTTTGGGAAGGATAAGATCGCAGTCAGTATTTCCTCCGTCAGTGAGTTTTCCCCGAATGCGGAAGAAATCGGAGAGTATGCCTCGGAAATCCTTCTTCTCGACAATATCGAGGATACGCTTGGCAGCATGACCGATGTTCCGATCCTTCTGCATACGAACCACGGAAAGGAAGCCCGCATCCTGGAGCTCCTGAAAAAGGACTGCATACAGGCGGTCAGCGGCTCTTATGTCAGTCTTCCGGATCTTGATCTCAACGCCCTGAAGGAGAAAGGACTGTCGCTCGGGATCCCGGTCAATGTGCTGAAGAGTTCGCTCGACTGGGCGGATTTCAAAAAGGATGCCGACGGCCTTGTTCCCTGTATCGTGCAGGACTACAAGAACGACGAAGTCCTTATGATGGCCTATATGAACGAGGAGAGCTTTAAGAAGACACTCACAACAGGCTGCATGACCTATTTTTCGCGCAGCAGGCAGAGTTTATGGGTCAAGGGGGAGACTTCGGGACATTTTCAGTATGTGAAATCCCTCGCGATCGACTGCGACAGGGACACGATGCTTGCAAAGGTCCTGCAGGTCGGCGCGGCCTGCCATACCGGGAACCGGAGCTGCTTCTACACGGAGCTTGCGAGAAGCGAATACACTGAGAAAAATCCTCTGCATGTCTTCCAGAGCGTCTATAACGTGATCCTTGACCGCAAGAAGAATCCGAAGGAAGGTTCC
>CADABA010000013.1 GCA_902785985.1 uncultured Lachnospiraceae bacterium | reverse complement strand
AGCGACATTCTTTGTCAGCGTATTGATCGCGCCCTTGGATGACGTATAGGATGCACCACAGAACGGACGGTCACCGTTGACAGACGAGATATTGATGATACAGCCCTCATTCTTCGGAAGGAAGACTTTCAGCGACTCCCGGATGAAGCGGAACGGACCGAATACATTTATCTGATAGACATGCTCCAGCCATTCGTCGTCAGTCTCATCGATCATTTTCTGCTCACCGATCGCAGCGTTGTTGATGACGATGTCCAGATCGCCGTAAACGTCTATCGCTATCTGAATGACTTTCTTCACATCGTCCAGATTTTTGTTGTCCGCCACGACACCGGTCCGGAAAGCGATCTGATATTTCGCCCCCTCACCGATGTGCCACAGACAGATATTTTTGTTATCTGGAGAAAATATCAGGCCTTTACGCCTATTGCGGAACTCCTTTTGCAGGAGCTCCAAAACCGTTTTCAATAAAAAAACAACCCCTTCAGCTCGATGATCCGGTGCGGAGGGGTTTATTCTTCATCGCGAGATCGTACTCACAATAAAGGCAAGTTTCACTTTGCGCGCGTATCTCACGACTGAAGTCGCGAGATACGCGCGATGAAGATTCAAGAACGCTGATTGAGGCTACGCATCGTATCCAGAAACACAGCGATATTTTCCTGCCGCATCATACTCCCTCCTTGCCCTGATCTATCCGTTTTGAGGCCGTTCCTTCTCTCAGCATCACCTTCACCCACTCTTCCGAGTGCTCCATCATATGCTGCATCTGCCCCATATTCTCAAACTTCATCAGCAGTGTCTCGATCACCCTGTTGGCCCCGGTAAATGCATAGACATTCTCTCCCGGCCTTGTGATGATGTACTCCTGAATAATATGTTTCTTTCTGACCTCCGGATCAATCTCTACACGGTCCAGAATGCCGTCTCTGGTACTGTGGATCACATAATATGCGTAAAATCCCTTCGGTTCGATACAGGAATCAAATGTGATTTCCTCTCCCATCGCCCCTCTCACACAGCATTCGATCAGATCCAGTCCGCAGCTGTATTTGATGACCTCGGGAATGAAATTTCCTCCGTTTCGCGGAGCTGTCTCCATCAGAAAAATATTCTGATTGCTGTCTGTTCTGACCTCAAAATTGTAGGCAGACGTTCTCATATCAAGCATAGTGAGGAGACGCTGAATCTCCCCGTTCACCCGCCCAAGCATCTCCCCGGATAAACTGCAGGGGAAAGAGCCCGAGACCGGGACAAACGGATTCTCACACTTCTCATCAAAATGGTGGTCTGCAAAATAGGAGAAGACCAATTTTCCGTTGACCGAAAGACCGTCTCCGACGATCTGCCTGCCGCACGTGTCGACCATCTCCTCCACGATGATACGGCCTTTTCGGGAAAAGAGGAGAGCATTTGCAAGCTTAGCCTCCGCATCGCTGACCTTCTCGATTTTCCCGACGCCCTTGCTCCCGGATGAATCCACCGGCTTGGCAATGATCGGGAAGACAAATCTGCCGTTTTCTATATCTCTCAGAACTTCCTTTACATCCGAGTAAGCGGAACCTTCCGGCGCGAAAAATCCGTTTTTCCGCTGAAAATCTCTGAATTTCTCTTTGTCGCAGAGAATTTCGACAGACCGGAAGGGGTTTCCGGGCATGTGCATCTGCTCGGCAACATATGCGGCAGTCGGTGCTGCCGGGTCCGACGCATACGCGATAATGTAATCCGCTTTTTCTTTCCTTGCCACTTCGAGTACGGCTTCCCTGTCCGTGGTACTGACCGGATAAAACCTGTCTGCATAATATTGACCGGGATTATCTTCCAGATAATCGCAGAGCACTGTGTACAGCCCCTGCCTTTTTGCGGTCTGAATTGCTTCTATCTGTTGTAAGGATCCGCCAAGCAGCAGTATTTTCTTCATTGAAAGTCAACCTATTCTCCATTTTATCTCCTGCATCGCCTTCTGCGGCAATGTCAGGAGCGCACGCGGAAAGCGTGCCATCAGGAACCTGATCAGTTCTTCTCTTCCCCCCAAAGCATCAACGACCATTCGATACTGGGTCACATTTTCCTCAGAAGAATCGCGCAGGACGCGCAGGCATGCCATAACTCCTGTGCCAAACAGCACATAATCATTGTGCAGATCCGTGTCATAGCATTTTTTTGCAAATCTCCTGAAATCCAGTTCCTGCACAAAATACCTTCCGGCCAGATTCTTTCCCCTGACCCTTGCATTCCAGCTCGTGCCGCCCTTCGTTACATAACGATACACACTCATCGTTCGGTGCATGCACAGCACGCTGCCGTTAAGCAGCATGAGCAGTGTGCGCTTGCGGTCACCCACACAGTGCCGTATCAGCCGGAACTGCTCTCTCTCCTCATCGGTCATATTGCCGAGCAGACTGCTCCTGATCATAACAGATGCGGTATGCCCGGGCATTCTCCCCTCGTAACTGAGTTCTTTCAGCGTATACACAAAGTCTTTCCTGAACGGATAAAACTTGCCGACCGGCTTTTGATGATTCCCGGAAGCATCAATCACGACACAGTTGTGACATACGCCGGAGTATTCGGGATTCCTGTCAAGAATGTCTATCTGACAGGAAAGCTTTCGGGAATCTGTCCAGTAATCGTCTCCTTCACAGTATGCGATGTATTTCCCCGTGACCCTCGGCGTTATAAAGCGGTTGATGAAATTGACACCCTGCTGCATCTGATTTTCTTCCTGCAGGATCGGTATTATGAGATCCGGATATCTGTCCGCATAGCGCTGAATAATTTCCCGGGACCCGTCCGTCGATGCATCATCGTGGATAATGATCTCGGCCGAAAAATCCCCGACCTGACCGACCACGCTGCGAATGGCTCTCTCCAGATAGGCCACCTGATTGTAGACAAACATTAATACCGAGACTGTCGGATCTTCTCCTTCTCTCGCTGCCCTCATTTACGTTTTCTCCTTGACAAATGTAACAGGCTTCCGCATAACCAACCGCAGTCAGCCGGCTCCGACCGGAGCACCTCCGCCGCAACTTCGACCACGATCCGCGAAAAACGTGTACAACTCCGACCGGAATACTCCTCAAATGTTAACGGGCTGTACGCAAATTTCCCGCCCTGTAACAGCAGTAACTGCCCGTCCGGTTGAGTTCCATAGCCTTCTCGATGACAAATCCGTTCGCCGTCAGCGCATTAATCATCTCAGGGAGTGACAGAAACTGCTCCCTTGCATTCCAGCTGACCGATCTCGCTCTCCGCGTGTATATATTCATGTAAATATTGTCGTATCTGCGGAATTCCACATAATTCCAGAGGTCGAAAATCAGATATTTTGCGCCCCGCATCTGCGAAATGAGTTTTTCCACATCATTCATATACAGAAGGAAGCCTGCCATATAATAGGCATCGACCTGTATGTCGGGAAGCGGTTCGGCATTCGCATCACAAATGATCGTATCCGCACTTCTGCGCACGACATCCAGTCCGTAATACCTGATTTCCGGATTCAAATGCCTCTTCAGCACCTCATCCCCGCACCCCATATCCATGACAGAAGTCACGTCCGGAGGGATCAGGGAGGCCATTTTGCCGGCTCGCCTGTCGAATTCGGAATAGTCAAATCCTCCCACACTGTTCTCGTACTGCATCCAGGTTGTAAAGCCATCGCCGATCGTCCGGTAAAAACCGATGTCCAAATGCCAGCCGTCAAAAAAATGTCTGTTCTCCTCCAGACCAAAGGATGTCAGCCTGTCCCTGAGCTCCGCAAATGCCCTGGAATCCGTAATCACTATAACGATGTCATCCGGATTTTCCGCCGCGGCATGATTGACCGGATAGACCGGCTTTACGGAAGTTCCGGTGGAAAACCCGTTTTTCTGAATCTCGGGATCATCATCCAGAAAATACTCTATTCTCTCCGCGCCTGCCAGTGTCAGAAGTTCTCTCGCCCATCTGCCGGCGGGCACCGCTATCACTTTTTTCATAACTCAGCTTCCACCTGACCGCATCACAGCAGAATACATTTTCCGCCGAAGGCCTCAATATCATCCGTGAGCACATACCCGATTTTCCGGTCATCTCCCTTGTTCAGGACCTCCAGCGATGACGTCCGGAAAATGCCGGTTCCGTAATAGGAATCTTCATTCATAAGGATCGTTCCCGTAATGTACTCTCTGTAATCCCTGCCTTCCCATCTGTTCATCTCGCTTCTCTGCTTTATGAAAGGCTGCAGTACCATATCTTTGGCTGTTCCTTCCGCAAAGAGCTTCTCCCACTCCTCCTCCGAAGTCATGCATCCGGCATAGACCATCTGGCTCGAGCCCAGGCATGGATGCTTCAGGATATATTTTTCCCTGTTCCTTCTCGCGTCCTCCCAGATATCCTCATTGCCGCGATAAAGCCAGGAGACGATGTAGTGATCTCTCAGAAATGCGGTCTCCTCCTCCGTCATGAACCGCGACGTCACCGAATCATCAAAAAGAAGCGTGATGATGCGTTTGTCATGGGTCAGGAACACACTGCGCAGATCATTGTGATAATTATTGTCCAGGAACCGTTTGATCGTATCCTCGGAACAGCCCAGAAGATCCTGCTGGTTGAACGTGCCGATCAGGAAGGTTCCGTCCAGCGTTCCCCTGCGGGCTTCCTCTTCGGCATCCGGCACCTCAATAATCGCTGTCTTTTTGCCGATCGCTTCGAAAAACGGCATAAAAAGTTTCCACGCAGCCAGACGGTTGCTGCCCTTAAGCAGGCACACACGGTCATACCCCTCCGTGGGCTGCACGAAACTCTCGAGAAGCTCTTCCATCCTGTTGTCGGCAACTTTCACGCCGAAGTCCGCAGCGAGCTGACGGCCGCGCAGATCGGCAAAGTAGGATGTATAGTAACCGTTCCCGTAGAAACGGGAAGTAAACTCGCAGACCTTTATATTCCTGTCCGTATCCATGAGATAATCCAGCCTGGCTGATCCCGGATGATAGGGTCCCCGCTCATCCTGCAGTTCAAGGAACCGCATTACCTTATCCGGATACGGAATGCGGTCGAGATACTCCCTGTAATGTTCCGCATAGAAATGAAGAAAACGATTTGTCAGCGCTGTTATTCTCTGTAGCTCCCGGTCTCTCCCGGACGTGACGATCATCGGTCTGTCAAAATACCAGCGGTGATAGTATTTTGCCAGCTCTGTATGAATGCTCCCGAATAAATCATAATAGTTACTCATATGATCCCCCCACCTGATATCACTTTTTCCTCTTTTTAATGATTGTGCAAATGCGTTCCACCTGCTCCCGTTCAAGTCCCGGATACAAAGGCAAAGTCAGAATCTCCCGGGCTGTCCGCCTCGCAATCGGTGTACAGCCGGAATCATATTTATCCCGATAGCACCTGTAGTCGCTCGTCAGCGGATAAAAATACCGCCTCGGATATATGGACTCCTGCCTCATACGAACAGCCAGTTCGTCACGATTCTCCCCGTACCTGGTCTCGATGACCCGGATCGGAAAATAAGCAAAATTATAGACGGTATCTTCCGGAACCGTCGGAAGAACGATGCCCGGGATCCCGGAAAGCATATCCTGATACTGCATCCACACCTGCGCTCTGGCCCTTCTGTTTTCCTCAAAGTGCCGGAGATTGCACAGACCCATGGCGGCTTCGAACTCATTCATTTTTGCATTTGTACCGGGTGCGGCGATATCGTCCTCGCCCGTAATTCCGAAATTTGACAGATACTTGATTGCCTGTCCCAGTTTCCGGTCTCTGACTGCAACGGCACCGCCCTCTATCGAAGTGAACACCTTGGTGGCATGAAAGCTGAAAATGGAAGCGTCCCCGTAATTTCCGATTCCCTTCCCTTTATAGGACACACCGAAGGAATGCGCCGCATCATAAATCACCTTCAGATCATGCTTCTGCGCAACAGCTTCGATTTTTTCAACGTCGCATACATTCCCGTAGACATGAACAGGAAGGATCGCGCAGGTCCGGTCTGTGATCAGCTCCTCTATCCTGTCCGCATCCATGGTATAATTGTCTTCTCTGATATCACAGAAGACCGGCGTAAGACCGTTTCGCACAATCGCATGGGTCGTTGAGGCAAATGTAAAAGGAGTGGTGATCACTTCCCCCTTCATCTGCAGCGCCTGCAGGGATAATTCCAGAGACATGTGCCCATTTGAAAGCAGTATCGGATTGTCTATGTTCAGAACCTTTCCGATTGCCAGTGTAAGCCTGTGATACTTCTCCCCCATATTGGTAATGCGATGTGTGGAGAACAGACTGCGTATCTCTTCTATGTATTCTTCCATCGCAGGCAGTGCAGCCCGTGTCACATATATTTCCGTATTCATCTGCACGATTCCTCTTTTCCCCTCTGATTTCCAGGAATCTCCAATGTCTGCATTTCAGTCTCCTCTCTCCGTCTTTTTCTTTCTGCGGTACTGCCCGATCAGATCGGTCAGATATACAAAACCCGGCACCCGGAAGAAAGCTGCCATCCCCGCATAGACAGCCACTCCAGCAAGGACCTGGCAGAAAAGTCTCTGCAGATTCCCGGCAGGAATAAAGCCGGCTGCAAATGCCGCCGCTCCCATTACCGCGGAAAGCGTTCCGGCAGGAATCATATCGGCAAACAGTTCCGGGATCGTATACCCGATCAGCTTCCTGTTGGGCATCGCATTAAGGAACAGCGCGATTGCGGCATTGATACAGCTTCCGATCATCATCGCCCTGATCCCAAATGGCAGCGTGAACACCATGATTCCTATTCCGAGCGCCTTCTTCAGTATTTCCAGTTTCAGGAAAATGTCACTCCGACCGACGGCTTTTATGACCTGAAGATTGGTCGTGGAGATCGGCCAGAAACTGTAAATCATACAGAAGCAGAGCATATAGGGAACTGCAGGCAGCCATTTGTCCGTGAGAAGAAGCCGGATGAGTACTTTTGACACGACCATCAGACCAGTCATGCAGGGCCATATCAGGAACGTACTCACGCTGATCGACTTTCTCACCATAGCCTTCAGTACCTTCACGTCTGACTGCTTTTTGGAAAGTGCCGGAAACATGACGGATTGGATGGTTGCATTTACATTTGAAATGACATAAGCCGGAAACTGGCGTCCCTTATCGTAATAGCCTACCGTTTCCGGTCTGAAATATTTTCCGATCAGAAGCGTTCGGAGATTTGCATAGACCGTATCGATCAGACTGGACAGCAGGAGTTTCCACCCATAAGAAATCAGCGGATAAATACTCCGGAAAGAGACTGCTGCATTGCGCCTGAGCCGGACGAGCCGGTGAAGGACCAGGGTCGAGACGAGCTGGAACGACACCTGCTGAATGACCAGCGCCCAGATGCCGTATCCGTTCAGAGCAGTCCAGATACTTGCCGCGGCAGAAATAAGTCCGCCGCAGATATTGGCTGTAAATATCTTCTTAAATTCGAGGTTCCTCATCAGAACAGATTCCAGGACATTGCTGACTCCTGCCAGAGGCAATGTCAGGGCGAGGACCCGAACGATCCGGACGATGGACGGATACCCCAGAAAGCGGCACAGAAACGGAGCTATGATCACAATGATCAGGGCAAGGACTGTCCCGAGGATGAAACTGAAATAATAGACCGAGACAAGTTCACCTGCACCGATATTCTGCTTCTGTACCAGCGCAGAACCGACGCCATGCTGGACAAATACGAGAGCTATGTTGAGAAAGACCGTGACCAGTGTGAGGGTACCGAATTCTTCCGGTGCAAGCAGGCGTGCCAGAATCAGTGAAACAAGGAACTGCACAGCCTGTACAGCGGTGCGATCCACATATTTCCAGATTATTCCGTGTAAAACCAGATTTCTGTCACTGCTCTGCGGCATTGTCCTATCCTCTCGGTCGTCAATAGCTTCTCAGATCTCCGGATACCGTCCGATCCACCAGTACTTCTTTTCGGACTTCCACTTTATAAGATCCGTGAACTCTTTTAATAATCCTCTCTGATACGGAATCTGTCCGACAAATCCGCCATTCTCATTGCCTTCCACAATTATCCATTTCTCATCCTCTGTGTAAGCAAAGTCCCATCCGATATATCCGAGATCTTCAAATCTCATTGCAGCTTCCACTGCCAGCCTGCAGACTTCATCCCATTTCGGGACGCGGAATCCTTTTATTCGGATACCTGTATCCGGATGGCAGATATAGTATTCCTTCTGATCTGTAAAACCGTCTGTCTCAACAATTCCGGTCTCAGAGTTGATTCCTGCCACGATGCTTCCGGAAGATCGGCTGCAAAGGAAATTGCCGCCCTTTCCGATACGGATGACAGGATAAAAAAAGTGTATGCTGTCATCCGCCCTGACTGTAGTGATCCGGACACTGTTCACGGATGCGGGATGAAGTCCGGCGAGAGCTTCTCCCTGCCTGATCACTTCTTCCACAATGATGCCTCTGCCGCGTGCCCACCTGTAGTGACTCTGAATCTCTTCCGTCTCTCTGAGAAGGATCCTGAGCGCTGTATCGGGATCGTTTCCATAGTCCGTGACACTGCATTTCCTTACACCTATGGATGTGGCCAGTCCTACGGGCTTTACTACAAATTCACTGTGTCTTCCGAAAAAATCTCTGAACTGATCACAGCCTTCTATAGAAGAGGCTTCGGGCAGACCGTTCCCGGTTCCGGAAAGATCATTGCCCTGACTTCCTCCTGTTCGGGGAGATACCCTGATCAGCTCTCTCCCGTAATGATCTTTCAGTATCTGATACGTCTCATATTTATCGGCCATCAGATATTCTTTTTCTCTCTTATTGAGATGCCGGGTATAGTTGAGCTTATTCATGTTCGAGATATATGTTTCCTTCTCCTCATGCTTCTTATGAAGCAGGTCGAAATAGAATACCTCTTTCGTGACGAACCCGTAGCGCCAGTAATTATAGAGCGAGATAAAGAAAATGTCCTCCGCGGTGAAACTGTCCGGCACTCCGTATGAGCGGATAATGCTGTAAATTTCATCCGTGACCTCACGGGAATATACCTCCGGTCGTTCTCTCAGAATTTCCTTTCCGATTGCCGCCTGCTCCCGCAGATCGTCAGTTGTCTCTATGACCATTTTGAATTCTCCCTGAACATCTTTCGAAGCTGTGTAAATTCGCCTGAAATCTCTCTTCGAAATTCCTTCACCTTTTCCCGTTCCGGCTGCTTAAGAAGCCGGCTTTCCGGACGGATGAGAATCAGGACTTTTCTCTGAATTCTTCACATAATATCCGAATTCCACAGTTCCTATCTTATATTTTGACTTAAGCTCGAAATCTTCCGGAATAAGATCCCCCCTCTGAGAGAGGACAGCCTCCTCATCTTTGATTCTTTCTTTGATATATCTCCGATTCTCATCATTCATGTCCGGAGAATCTATTGGATAGATCTGAGGATCCCACCCGAGCTCATAGTACAGCTGAGGAACGCCCTTGCCGATTGCAAAGGTATCCTTCGGTATCTCCTCCCGGATCTCCTCCAGGACTTCCTTCACTTCCGCGCTGTTCCAGCCGCTGCTCTTTCGTATCCCCATGCCCGGTTCAATATACAGGATCCCTTCGATCGATATCCAGTACAGAAGAAAGAACATGATCATTCCGAGCATGTATTTGAATACTTTGTGAGCCTTGATGCCCTCGGAAAAGAGCTTTTTTCTGTCTATGAACAGGTCTGTACCACGGCCGAGCAGAATTGCCATTTGTATAAATGCGATTGACATATTTCCGTAAGCAGGGCGATTGACAAAATAGATGAGCGATGAGAATCCGGACAGTCCTGCCGCTGCCGCCAGAATATTGAATCCTCTGTCCTTTTCGGGAGTCTCTTTCCGATTTCGAAGAATGGAAAGGATGGTAAAGCCGAAGAGGAGTATCTGCAGAAAAAACAGATGCCCCACAGACGGCATCGTCTTTCTGAGATTACTGACGCTGTAGTTGCCGGAAAAAAGCGGATAGACGAACTGCCGCAACGTTATCGGATCTCCGCCTGCCGCAGAATTATACAGATCAACGATACCCACAGCCGCAAAAAACGTTCCGCCGATATAAACGGCCAGCAGAAGGACCGTTCTGAGCGTTTTCAGCGTGAACCAGGATGAATCATAGTGGAGTTCCATGAACATGCTGAAGGACAGCATGATCGCAGTGAAAAGTCCGGTCTCAAAGTTCCAGACAAAAGCTGCCAGGCTGATAAGTATCTTCACGATCATTCTCAGAATCGAGAATTTTTCCTTCGGATGTTGTGCCTCCCACGCAAGGAACGCGAGGCATATCATCGGGAACATGATCCTGTGCGGATTGATCTGATAATAAACACCTCTTCTTGTAAGCAGGGTCGTTGTTGCACAGATGACAGCCGCCGTGAGCATATAAACGGAATCCCGCCTGATCAGGGCGCTTGCCGCATAGCACGCAGCCATAAAAGTAATGAAGGTAAAAATGGCAATTGCCAGGAGCAGTGCACGGTAATTTCCTCCGAAAAATCTGACGATCGGAAGATACAGGATCCCGTGATGCCCGTAGATAGAGATGTGATGTGCATCGAACGGTACCATACGCGCGGTATTGATAATGCTCGTAGTATATGCGTCAATATGGAGTATTCCGCCTCCCTTGTCCGCGTACGGATTCGGACACCACGTGTAGACAGCGGAGAGCAGAGATACGGCCAGCGAAGCGGCTGCTCGGATCAGCCTGCTCTTTTTTATGTTCTCCTTGCCTCCGAGACCTGCAAATATGAGGACCGCCGGAACAAACATGAACGCGAAATACAGCGGATGGGGAAAATACTGTCTCAGTGAATAGCCCCCGCCTCCGCCCGGATACAGAGTATTTTCGTTATTATAGACAATATAGATCAGGGAAATTAAGCCTGCCGCAGCCAGGATAAATACGGGAATCAGAACGACGTTGAAAAATCGGGACACACCTCCGGCCTCACCGATACGGGAACAGATAAAATCGAAGAGCAGGAAGCATACTGCAGACAGTATGCATACACCCAGAACAGATGCGACATACAGGAAAAGATTAAAATTTACGGGGAACCTGGCTTCCCCGCTGTTGTAGGCAGTTCCGGTCGCAAAATGCCAGGCTGCGGTCAGGAGTGCACCCAGGAATACATATATGATCATATCACCATTACTGTTCTTGTTTTTTGCACCCATTATCCTTCTGCTCCCGTATGATCAAAAACCTTACAAAAAAAACGGACAGCACATCATAATGAGGCTGTCCTTTATATAGCACAGAAAGTTCAAAAATCAATTGTTCCTCTCCCCCTCATTTATCAAGAGAACAATCAATCATACATATGCGATTTACAGGAAAGAAAACTGCTTCCCGAATGTACTGCGGCATGTGCCTGCCTGATCTCTGTGTAACAATATCAGACAGCTGCGGATCTTCAGGAACGTCTCAGCGTTCCTGCCGCGGCCTGCTCGCACCTTCCACCCATTATATACGCATTTTATATACTTTTCCAGTTTTATTCTTCATTGCGCGTTTCCTCGCGACTCCAGTCGTGCGATACGCGCGCAAAGTGAAACTTGCCTTCATCGCACAATACGGCCGAAAGAATCCCGTCTGCCCAGCAATTCGCACACCATACTGCATGCCTCACTGCTTTCATCCGCCGTACGGAAGCCGGCCGTCTCATACATCCTGCCTCCTGTCAGTCATTCATGGAAGCACGCCATTCCTCGAGTTCCTTCTGTTTTCCAATCGCAATAAGCCATGTCTCCAGCTGAAAATCCAGATTCCCGTCATAGTCGACCAGTCGATGGCAGAGAGATTCAAATTTATCAAATGATTCCTCCAGCGTATCACGCATATAGCTCGCAAGCTCACCGACCGTACGGATCTTTTCACCGTCGAGAAGAAGCAGCTTCTGGCCTGAAAGGGTATAGGCCATCAGATAGTATGTCCGCTGCATGCCCGTACCGTTGTTCTTTTCCAGCTCATAAGAATCCTCAATGGCTGCAGCTGCCTTTTTCAGATTTTCATTTTTCGGCGCGGCCATCATCACGTACTGAGACAAAAGCTTTTCCGAAAGGATGCTGTTGAAATAGGTGTACTGTGATTTATCCTTATCCCAAAGCTTCTCAAGCACATCCCGGCCGAATGCCGGCAGGCTCTCATAAGTCCTGCCCATCCAGTAAAAGCCCTTCAGTCTGGGATTGAGCTGATACAGCAGCTTCCAGAAGATGATATCGTCTTTCCCGTTCTCTCTCACGGCTTCTTCTTCAGCTGCCTGACACTTTCTTGCAATTTCCTGATTCCATTTCCGGAAATGTGCCGTGACCTTCCCCCTGAAAAGTTCTTTCTTTCCGTCTTCCCAGTTCCTGGCAAAAGCCGTCACCAGCATTGCAGGATCCGTAAAATCCTCCCCCCGGAACCTGTAGGCAGGCATCATGCCTTTGCCGACATTTCCGATTCCCTCACCCGGAATGATAAGCGGCTCGCCATTGAGCCATTTCTTTACCTCTTCATAGGTCCATCTTCGGTTCGGGTTGTTTTTATTGCTGCGGTTGCTGATGTCAAAGTAAGTCAGTGCCGAAATGAAATCCCGCAAAATCAGAGGCATTTCTTCAGGATACGGAATTCTCTGAACAGAGAAATACTGATTGATTTCTTCAGGCTGCATGTTGGCATACGGAGTATAGCCGCAGATCAGTTCAAAGACTGTAATCCCGAAGGAATAGTAATCAGACTCCCTCAGGAAAATGTTCTTGAATGTTTCCGGAGCAGAGTATTCCGGAGTCATCCCTGTTTTTGTCACCAGAACTGTACTGCCATCCTCTACGATGGAACTGATGCCAAAGTCAATGATGGAAACCGTCTCCCCATCGCTGTTCATCATGATATTGGAAGGTTTCAGATCCTTATGTATGATCCCTGCCTCATGAAGCGCGTGAAGGCCTTCATTTATGCAGGGTATGATTCTCCGGATAAGTTCATCCGCGTTGAAAATACGGCCCTGAAGGCTGCCTTTTTCATAATACGGAAGAATCTCTACAGGATAACCGTTAAAGCTGCCCGTATCATAGAGCCGCGCAACATAGGGAGAATCAATCTTTCGAAGCGCATCGATCACGTCCTGCTTTATTGAGAATCTGCTCTTATAGATCTTTGCAGCATACTGTCTCGATCCATCAGAGCACAGGAACAGATCAGCCTCGCCGGATGAGACCTCCAGCTGGCTTTTTACCCTGTACCTGCCGCAGATCACTGTCCCTTCTGATATTGAAGAACTGATATCTGTCTTAATATTGTTCTGCCGGTTATACTCCTCAATAATCTCTCTGTTTATTACAGTTGAAGTTGTCGTTCGGATAGCCGGGTTTATGACTGTACTGTTATCCATATTCCACCTCGACGGTCAGGCTGCAGTGATTTCCCGACGGAATCTCCGTCTTCCTGAAAGAATCCTTCGGTAAATTATCTCCTGGTACGGTACCCTACAGTATGATCCATTTCTGCAGAGGACTCTTCCGTAAGAGACCTCTGCGTAAGATACCCTTCCGTAAATACTTTGGGATAGACAAATCTCTTTACACCGCTTTCAAACCTGACGCTCACGATCCTTCCTTCGATTGCTACAATGACACCATTTCCAAAAACCTTATGCGATACAGCCGCACCGACAGCCACCCACTTCGGAGTTCCGGCCTCGGCCTCCCTGCGGCGCTGTTCCTGTATTTTTCTCCATGCAGCTTCCTTTTCCGCCTTCAGTCTGGCGGTTTTTTTCTCCTCCGCTTCACGGCGCCTGCGTTCGGATTCCTCACGCTCTGCCCTGAACTTTGCCTCTTTCTCTTCCCTCGCCCGCTGTTTTCTGCGTTCTTCGGCTTCCCGTTCGGCTCTCGCTTTTTCAAGCTCCCGACGCTTTTCCTCTTCCTCCCTGCGCTTCTTTTCCTCAAACTCCCTGATCTTTTTCTCATAAGAACTGACAGCGCGTGTCAGGAAAAGAATGAGATTTTTTCCTTCGACCTCCGGATTCCTGTACCATTCCGCTGACCAGATCCTGTACAGATTCCATCCCATATTCTTCAGAACGGTACTTCTGAGTCTGTCACGGTCTCTGGCTGTTCTTGCTGCCGCATAAGAGACGCCGTCGCATTCAATGCCGGCAACAAACTGCCTGACCGTGTCGGACGGATACTCTACTGCGATATCGATCCGATACCCGGAACAGCCTACATTCTGCTGAACCTTAAAACCATGATTCCTGATGTACTGCGCTATGAAATCAGCAAATTCGTCAGGCCTGCTGTTCCTGTGTGCAGAGGCCAGCGTCGCCTCGCCGTTCATGGCAAACTCGATGTACGACCTCAGCATGCGGATGCCTTCTGACTCGGTCCTCGACAGGTCGATGTCAGACGGAAGAATTGAACTTACCAGCTTCACATTAATTTTTGCACGGGTAATTGCAACGTTCAGACGCCGCTCTCCTCCTGATGTTCCCAGCGGACCGAACCGCATAGTCATAGGCCGGCCATTGGCTTTCTGATCCCTGGTCTTTGCATAGCCGATGCTGAAGAAAATGGTGTCACGCTCATCACCCTGCACATTTTCAAGATTCTTCACAAAGAACTCGTCTTCTTTGTCCTCAGCAAAGAAAGCCTCATATTCAGAGTGCTTTTCACGGAAACGCTGGATCTCCAGCAGGATCGTCTGCTGCTGTTTCTCACTGAAGGCAATTACGCCCAAAGATCTCTGCGGATATTTTTCTATATGCTCTTTGACAAGCTCCACGATCCGTTTCGCTTCAGGAATATTGTGATTGCGCGGGGACGGCTCATAGAAGCCGTCTTCAACGTAGACGAACTCTACCCCTGTATCAGGATCACTTTCATTACTGCTTGGGAAAGTCACAAGATTGTTTTTATAAATCTCCTGATTGGAGAAGGCAATCAGATGTTCATGCCTGCTTCTGTAATGCCAGCGCAGCGTGCGGTTCGGAAGAACATAAGCCGTTTCCTCAAGTATAGAGTCATAGACCTCATCATAGCTGTCATCATCGTCGTATTCTTCACTGCTGTTGCTGGTGTTTGCAGCAAAGAAATTTGTCGGAGGCAGCTGTTTTGTATCGCCTGCAATAATCACCTGTTTTGCTCTGAAGATAGCTCCGACCGCATCCTGCGGGAATATCTGAGAAGCCTCATCGAAGATGACCATATCAAACTGATACTTCTGAGCATCCAGGAAATATGCAACGGAAAGCGGAGACATCATCAGACATGGCTTCAGCGTGAGAAGCAATGTGGGGATGCTTTGAAAGAGCCTGCGGAGAGGCATGATCCGTCGTTTTTTATCCATCTCATGACGAAGTATTGCGAGTTCGGAACCAGCTCTCGCGATCTTGTTCAAATCCGGATACGTGCTGATGATCCTCTTTCTGATCGTTTTTCTGGCAATCTCATACTGCTTAACATCCAATTCCACGAATTGCCCGAAACGCTGTTCGTGAATCCTTCTGCGAAATGCCTGCACAGCCGGAACATGATCCAGCTGCAGGAGCAGCCACTGAATATAAAAACCGCGCTCAAATGCCTTTTGGACATCGGCCACCGTATTGTCCCGTTCGGCAATTTTCGCCGTAAAATCTGCCAGCCCGCGCTTATCACATTCTTTTCTGGTTTCCGCATAGTCAAGCCATTTATTCAGTTCTACGAAACCATCCGCGCACTGATCATAATGATCCGCCACGGAATGCATGCTGCGAAAAGCGAAATCATCCGCCTCGAACTGAGCTGAAAATGCTGCAAGTTTGGGATCCGTCTCCCTGACCAGACCTGCCAGTTCAGAAATGTCCGCCTCGAGAGAAGGATCTGCAGTCCGGCTGCAGGCTGTGTCAATTACCGATTCGGGGACCAATTTTCCGAACAGTCCGGTAATGCGTTCAGCCGTTTCATACCCGTCCAGCAGAGCTGTCCAATCACTCTCATCATTCTGATAAGCCTCTCCAAAAAGTTCTGCATAAGTATCTTTGTGTTCTTCGAACCACGCCGTTTCCTCTTTGATCACTGTCAGCCTGGGAAGAAGAGCACTGATGTCTTCACACGTCAGCACACCGTTTTTCTTTGCTGCCGATAATCGGGCAGCATGCTCATTCTGAATATCACAGCTATTGATGAACGAATCGATCTGCGGAAGAACAGCCTCCGAAAGATCACTGTCGCTTGTATAGCAGTTGATATAACGGCTGTTCCTGATATCTGTCTCGATCGGGTCAATCCTCTCACCGGAGAGTTTTTCCGCTAGCTGACGGACCTCTCCCAAATGCTGCATGTCTCCGCTGATCCAAAGTATTGCTTCGATCGTTTCATTGGGAATGGCAGCATATGGAAATTCCTTTACGATCTCAAGCGCTTTTGCCATGCTTTCTGGTATCCGGCTCCATTCGGTATTTTCACGGCGGTACTGACTTCCCAACGCTGCATTCAGCTCTTCGTTCTTTTCATCAAGCCATGCTTTTTCTGCATTAAGATCTTTCAGTTTCTGGAGAAAATCAACGACCGAAGCCTCATCAAATTTTCCTCCGACGGACTTTGAATGAAGCCGCAGCATCCTGATATCTTCTTTGTAACCATACTTCAGAGTATGGAACAGACCGACATACTCCATTTTGAATCTGCTGAGCATTCCCTCTGCATCGATCGAGAAAGCGCTGGGCTCCCAATCTCTCAGGATCTCTTCCGTAAGAGATCTGATCAAAGCGCTGTGTTCCATTGCTTCCCTGATCAATGGAACGCTTTCTGCATTCTTCCGCGCATCGAACCAGGATGCTTCCATGTTCGGAGCATCAGCGATCATGTTCAGTACACGGGACATCATACGGATATTTTCCGCTGAATCCCCCTGACTATACGACAGACCTCTGAGCACTCTATGATAGGTGTCAAGGATCTCATCGATCCTGCCTTTCAGATCTTCTGCACCTGCCTTTTCATCTGCCAGACATTCCGCGATGACATTGCTTCCTTCTGAATCATAGAGCCAGGAGTACTCTCCGAAGAAGTGTTCCCGAATGCTTTCCGGATCAAAAGAAAAAATGGAGCTGTCCCATTTGGCAAGAACCGCTTCCCTGTACTGATGCAGCTTTCGGGAATGTGCTTCAGCTTCCGAGAGAGCTGTCTTTCCGCGCGCGGAAACTCCGGGATCAAACCATTTTCTGCATATATAAGCCGGCCGTGCGATGAGTGCATCCGCTATGCCGAGCAGCGACTTCACCTGGGAAAAGCTCTCTGTCATACCGGAACCAAGTCGGGAATCGATCTTGTCGGCAAGCAGCACAATTTTGCGCAGACTGTGGGATAGGTTCTCGGTATCACTCAAAAATTCAATCTTATATACCTGCCCGGAAGATGTAGCTCTTGTTCCGTACCACGGGTTTTCGCTCAACCTGCCTTCCATACCATGCAGTGCTTTTTCAAAAGCCCCCACATAGTAAAGAACAGAATCATATTGTTCCTGAGAGATCTCCGTCGGTCTGTCCAGAGAAAATTCCAGAGGTGTTGCCTTTTCCAGCTTGAAAATCCGCCCGAAAACCATGTAAACACTCTGATTAAGCGGAGCGATCTTCTTATGAAGTTCCCTGGCATATGTGTTCAGAAAATCCCTGTCGTGGGACAGCTCTGTCAGTTTTCTGTATGCGGAATTGTCAATGTACTCTTCCTTAAGGTCCAGATTTGCACCGATACTGTCAATGACCTCTTTTTTATTGGCCTTATGACTGTGCAGTGATAAACAGAAGTCATCCAGACGGACTTCGGTAAGCCGTTTCAGAACGACTTGAAGCGCGGCAGCCTTCTCAGAGACGAAGAGGATCTTCTTTCCGTCCGCAAGAGCTTCCGCGATGATATTTGTGATCGTCTGGCTTTTGCCGGTTCCCGGAGGACCCTGCATGACAAAGCTGACCCCGAGTTTAGAGAGAAGAATTGCTTCTTCCTGACTTGAGTCTGAATTGACAACTTCATGCCATTCATCCGGCTTAACGCTGTCAAAGTCAAAATGTTCCGCCTGAGGAGGAAGCTCACCTAAAGCGGATCTGTCACCGCCCATTGCTCTCAGTACGGGATGGTTCACTATCAGGTCACGATGCCCGTTCAGATCGTGATACATGCCGATCTTCAGGAATGAGAGAAGGCCGAGACTGACCTCACGGGTGACCTTCCATCCGCGCCTGTCAACGATCTGGTCAATCTGTTCAAAGTACTCATCAAAGGATGATTTATTCTTCAGATCAAAAGGCGGCAGGGAAATGCGATACTCCGTATTGAAAAGGTAATCCAGCGTGGGATTGACCTCGATTTCATCATCATATCTGCTGAGTGTAAACGGAGCATTCAGAGACTTCAGGCCGAGCGAGACAGGCATCATGAGCAGCGGAGACTTGAGCCATTGTGAATTCTCCCGATCGTGTTCTCTCCAATAAATAAAGCCAAAACACAGGTACAGGATATTAATTCCCTGCTCCTCCTGAGCCAGTTTTGCCTTCGACCGGAGATTCTTCAGAGTTTTCTCACGATCGACGATCGTTCCCGCCGTTTTGATGTCGCCGACCTGAACATTCAGAGTATAGGACAGCGTCTCCATGAGCGCAATCATGGAGTAAGTCCGCAAATCGGTGTCCTTATTGATGGGCTTCTGGAAAGTCAGCGGTTTTTCGGAGAATGCAAGCCTGTTGAAAAGTTCTGATGCTTCCGGCGCAAGAATTTTCAGGGTGGCCCGTTTGGTCTCCCTGTAATTGATCATCTTATTTCGCTTGCCGGTATCAAGCAGTTCGCGTTTCCAGTGATCTGTTTTCCGTTCAAGATTCGCGTTAAGCCCGGACGAATTATCGCCCGGAGCCGTATTGGTCCTGTAACTGCCGGACAGAGGATCAATCTGCTGTGAGACCGGTCTGACCGGATCATCAGACTTATGGTCAGCACTTTTCTTAACAGATTGTTGGTACTTCTCTTTTGATTTCTGAAATTTATTACGGATATATTTATTCTTAACGGATTGAATATATCCCCCGGCATTGACCTGATAGCTTAAATAAGCAGCCTCCCATTTTTCCGCCTGCTCCGGATCGCAATACTCATATTCTGTATTACAGACCGGGCATCCGTATGGCTGCTTGAGCTTCGCAGGTCCATTTGGCGTATACGGGGCAGCGAGAGCCCTATAGCTGATTCTGCCGCATTCAGGACAAAGTACCGTCGCGACCTTTGATTGATTATTACATTTTAGCAACACCATATAAGCCATAGCACTTATCACTCCATTTACCACCGATAATAAGCTTTTCCTGTTTAAATTCTAGCACATACTGTTTGCAGGAAACAACTGTAAGAGTAGAACCCTGCTCTTATGGCACCGGCGGTGGTTACCATTCATGGGGGCGTGCTTCCAGATCAGGCTCAGTCAGATCTTTCTGCAGACCACGGACAATCTTCTGCATACAGTAATGAAAGAAGCGGGAACCGTTTTTTCGGTCCCCGCTCTTCAAATTAGCGTTCCTGGCGGGATTCGAACCCACGACCTTCCGCTTAGGAGTAGCCCGAATTTCGTATTGTCACATGCTGTATAATGCTTGGAAGTCTTGATTTTTCTATATTTTCCACAGGTCAGCTTATCGGATTTTCCTAACGAATGATGGCTGTTTTTGACTAATCTCAGACCGTCCAATTAGCAAGCGATTAGCTGGCTATGTAAAAAGAGGGAAGAGGTCAGGTTTCCGAATTTTCCTAACAAATGCTGCCGCGTGATGACTGATCATACGCGGATTTCGGACTTTCCATGATCCTCTTCGTGAAGTTTTCGTTATAGGTTTTATAGCTTGAAATTCATCTGTCTCATAAAGTAAAACAGGTTTTCACATTTAATGTTAAAATGGGCTGCTACATCTGGGAGCTTCGCATTCCTCGAAGGGTTGTGTGCCGAAAGTCCTGTCCCCGCAGTCTGTTCCGCAGTAATGATTACTGCCCCCGTGTCCATCGCTGCGGCAATTAGCCAGGGATCTGCAATATCTCCTCTTGCCCAATTTCGGAGAGCCTCCTCTCGATACAATCCACAGTGCTGCACATAGCTGAGTACCTTCCCATAATTCGTAACGATAGCAGGAGATTTCACTGACAGCGTTTCAAAGTCCTCAAGATTCTCAAGCCATGATGATAACTCATCTTCAAGTTTTGAAACTTCTGCAACAACTACATCCAACACGGTTACGGAATCCAGCTTGAGTTTCTCCTCTAATTGATTCCAAAACCCCTCGGCGAAATCGAAGGGGTAATATAGCCTATGCGGTGTGATAAAAATGTTTGAATCCAGCAGATATTTTTCAGCCATCAGATACCACCCGCCTTTCCAACAAGTTCATGAAAGGTCTTACCGGTTGTATTTGTAAGGCGATAAGCATCTCGATATTGGGTTCTACCGCTCTGAGCACTTGCATATAACGCCTGGATGAATCTTTTATCCCACTTAGTACTCAGCGTACGGTAAAAATCTCCTCCGCCAGATCCTTTATCTTGTCTCTGGTCCTGTGCCGCCTTAAACTGCTTTTGAAACAGTTTCAGCAATCTACCATACTCTGTTTGATCAATTTTACCAGTATCCAATGCCTTCCTTAGCAAGACAAATCGGCTACATACAAAACGCTTTCCCAACTCACTGATAATGTGTTCCGTGCTTCCGCTTTGCTTAGACCACTCAGCAGAGAAAATAGAATCTGGAACCAAGATCTCAGCAGCCACAGCGTTACAGAATTGCTCCTCCTTGCTGACTTTCTGAGATATCCCATATGTGTCATTATAAAAATTATCTTTGCCTATCCAGACATGGACAAGTTCATGCAACAAAGAAAAAAGCTTTCCGTTTTCAGTATCTCGGGAATTAATAAAAATCAAAGGTGCATAAAGATCTATAAGAGTAAATGCCCTGAATTCTTCCACACTAAGTGTACGATGAGTGTTATTCCCCACTACACCGTTCATCATAACAAGAACTCCAAGATTCATAATAGAATTCCGCAGACTTCTAAATGCCTCTGCAGAACTTCTTAAATCATCAAACCAATTGAGGCTCAACCCTAATTCTTGTCTGATAACATCTGCCGTGAAAGCAACACCATCACTTATCTTGGCGCTGCCAACAAAAACATATTTAGATGCCCCATTATCTTTATTATATTCTGCCATCCACTCCTGCACACTGGACATAAGATCAACGGTGTCGATTAGATTCCTGCTTGGATTATGGACAGAAATACTGTCAATGGTACGAAAATCAACGATCTTACACTCCTCCACCGGAGGTTCATCCAAAAAGAAATACCCAAAGGGAATGCTGATTTTTCTGCTGACATCTTCAATCTGATTGAAAGTAGGCGTCTTTTCGCCAGAGATCCACTTTGCAATCATGTCAATTACAGAGCTGCTTGCGCTGCCCATCTGAGCTTTTTGCATTGCCCAATCAAGTATAGCTGGCTGAACATTTACAGATACACCTGGCATTCTCAACACCTCCTTTCATAATTTCTCATTCTTATTCTACTTTTTCTACTCTCATTCTTATTCTACTTTTTCTACTGTCAACCATTTTTGAAAATGTCCCTAAAAATATGTAACATTAGCACCGGATCTTTCCGGTGCTTTACTTTTCAGGGATTGCCTCGTGGATGATAAAT
>CADABA010000012.1 GCA_902785985.1 uncultured Lachnospiraceae bacterium | reverse complement strand
GCCTGTCTTAAGCCCTTCGATCTCATGTACATCCTTCGTGGATACCCACTCGTCTACTACATTGCCGTCCTTATCAAGGATCTGGATCGTTGCGCCCTCAAGCTCTTCGCCACTTGCGACGTCGGTCTTGCTGACCTTCACCTTTGTCTTTGAGTCTTCAACAAGGAGGACTGT
This sequence comes from uncultured Lachnospiraceae bacterium, assembly GCA_902785985.1. Lineage (GTDB taxonomy): Bacteria > Bacillota > Clostridia > Lachnospirales > Lachnospiraceae > Chordicoccus. The sequence goes on along the minus strand of CADABA010000012.1, from coordinate 24,442 downwards.
GTTGCCATCCTTGTCGGTCGTTGTCGTTCCGGTCGTCGTGACTTTGCCGGTCTCGTCAATCGTAAATGTCGTCGCCGTCGTTACAGCGTATCCATCCGGAGCCACTGTCTCCTTCAGCGTGTACTCCACGCCTGTCTTCAGACCTTCGATCTCATGTGCTTCCTTAGTGGAGGTCCACTCTTCTACCACATTTCCTTCTTTGTCGAGGATCTGGATCGTTGCTCCTTCCAGTTCTTCGCCATTTGCGATATCCGTCTTGCTGACCTTCACCTTCGTCTTCGCGTCTTCAACAAGGAGAACTGTGTTGCCTTCCTCATCTGTCGTTGTCGTGCCGGTCGTTGTGACTTTGCCCTTCTCATCAATTGTGAAGGTCGTCTGGCTTGCGACTGTGTAGCCTTCAGGTGCTACCACTTCCTTAAGAACATAGGTGACACCAGTCTTCAGGCCTTCAATCTCCTTCGCCTCTGTTCCGGAGATCCATCCGATGACCACATCGCCGTTCTCATCAAGAGCCGTCTTCTGTGACTGTTCCGGTCGATGTTACCTTGCCGGTCTCATCAATCGTGAACTTTGTCTCACTTGCAATCGTGTATCCGTCAGGAGCTACTGTTTCTTTCAGTGTGTATTCTTCGTTGGTCTTCAGACCTTCGATCTCATGCACTTCTGTTCCTGATGTCCACTCGTCGACTACGTTGCCGTCCTTATCAAGGATCTGGATCGTTGCGCCCTCAAGCTCTTCGCCACTTGCGACGTCGGTCTTGCTGACCTTCACCTTTGTCTTTGCGTCTTCAACAAGGAGGACTGTGTTGCCTTCCTTATCTGTCGTTGTCGTGCCGGTCGTTGTGACTTTGCCCTTCTCGTCGATCGTGAAGGTCGTCTCTGTTGCGACTGTATAGCCTTCCGGAGCAACCGTCTCCTTCAGCGTGTACTCTTCGCCTGTCTTAAGCCCTTCGATCTCATGTACGTCCTTCGTGGATACCCACTTGTCTACTACATTGCCGTCCTTATCAAGGATCTGGATCGTTGCGCCCTCAAGCTCTTCGCCGTTCGCGATGTCCGTCTTGCTGACCTTCACTTTCGTCTTGGCATCCTGTACGAGATAGACTACATTTCCTTCCGAATCTGTGCCTGTCGGCAGACCCGTTGTGATCGTGCCGTCTTCATTTACGGTAAATTCAATATCTGTCGTAATCTTAGTATAGCCTGCCGGAGCGGTTTCCTCGCGGAGTACATAGGACTTGCCGGCTTCAAGCTTATCGCCGAAGTCATGTGTCTCACCCTTAGCGGAGGTCCAGCTGTCGATGACGGTCTCATTTCCCGCTGCATCGATCTGGATCACAGTCAGGACTGCGCCTTCGACCTCCTCGCCGTCTGCAATATCCGTCTTGTTCACGTTAAAGCGGATCGCAGTGTCTTCGATCAGATAGACGACCGATCCGTCAGCCTGTGTTGAAGGCTGCAGACTCGATGTAAGCTGTCCATCTGCGGAAATGCTGATTTCAATGTCTGTCGTGACCTTTCCATAGCCCTTCGGAGCTGTTGTCTCGCGAAGCACATAATTGTGGCCGGCTTCGAGCTTATCGCCGAAGTCATGTGTCTCGCCGCTTACAGATACCCATCTCTCAATAGGTGTAAGGTTTCCGGCATCATCCTTCTCATACAGAGCGATCACTGCGCCGTCGACTTCTTCACCGGAGCCTGTTGCAACCTTGTTGACAACATAAGACTGCGTTGTGGTAGTCGTCGTTGTCTCTATAGTAGTGGTCGTTGTTGTAGCTTCTGTAGTGGTGGTCGTTGTGGCTTCTGTTGTAGTGGTCGTTGTGGCCTCTGTAGTAGTGGTTGTCGTCGCCTCTGTAGTAGTGGTCGTTGTAGCTTCTGTAGTAGTCGTTGTCGTCGCCTCTGTGGTGGTCGTTGTTGTGGCCTCCGTTGTCGTGGTCGTCGTCGCCTCGGTGGTGGTCGTCGTCGCCTCCGTTGTCGTGGTCGTCGTCGCCTCCGTCGTCGTGGTCGTCGTCGCCTCCGTCGTCGTGGTCGTTGCCTCCGTCGTCGTGGTCGTCGCCTCCGTCGTCGTGGTCGTCGTTGCCTCCGTCGTCGTGGTCGTCGTCGCCTCCGTTGTGGTGGTCGTCGTTGCCTCCGTCGTCGTCGTCGTTGCCTCCGTCGTCGTGGTCGTCGTCGCCTCCGTCGTCGTAGTCGTTGTTGTCTCGGTCGTTGTTGTGGTTGTTGTCTCAGTAGTTGTTGTCGTTGGTGCTTCGGTGGTCGTTGTCGTTGGTTTCTCCGTCGTTGTGGTCGTTGTTGTCTCAGTTTCCTTTTTATTGGTGACAAGCCAGAAATATTGGTCTTCGACTGACGCAACGGTGATTCCGTTTGCTACTGAGATCTTATCGTCCATATCCCAGACTTTCTGTCGGTTGGAGGCCGTTTCCGCATCCGTCTTACCTACCGCATAGGTAATGAAATAATGCGGTTCATCTGCGAGCAGATAGCCGGTAGGCGCTTCCACTTCCTTCCAGTAATACAGCGTGTTGTTCTTGATCCCGGTGAAGACCAGCGAACCGTCTTCCTCGGTAGTTCCTTCACCCGCCGGAGAATCGCTCTCTATGATTCCGTTGGCATCGACGACGCACTCATAAAGTTCAAATTTCGCTCCAGAAAGCGTCTTATTGAGATCATACTGGTCGATTTTGCTCAGCGTGATCGCATTTTTCTCGCCGGTTATTGTTCCGCCTGTATCCGTAACATCATGCTTTTCGGAGGTAGAATCCTGAACCTTGTAGGCTGTCTGCACATACACAGTGTTCGAATACGTCAAATCACCCTTCTGGAGCGGTCTGCAGGAGAATGTGATAATCGCAGGCGTCTCATCCGGAATCCGAACCTCCAGAATACGCGTGTCATCGTTATAACCAATGATTGCTGACAGTTCATTGCCATCCAGATCCTTCACTTCGATTGAATTCGTTGTCAGAGATACATTCGTCTCGATTCGATCGGTAATGAGAACATCCTTACCTCCGTTGATCTTCGCTCCGTTCTCATTGACTGTAACCTTATATTTGATACCAAGGTTCGGACTCCTACCATCAACCTCCGTTATATCTTCCTTGGTGACAATCGCCTGATCTGTATACACATATTCGACTGAATCTGAAGCAGTCTTATATGGAGTACTTCCGGACGGGTCTGTCTCAGCTGCAGAGTTTGAGTAGGTATAACTATCTTTTTTATCCTGAATTTTAGCCAGCTCATCGTCAGGAATCTTTGTCTGGTATGTGATCGTGTAGGTAAGTCCGCTTAGGCCTGCATAGGTAACACTACCGAAATCGTTGAGCGCGAATGGTCCAATCACTCGTCCCGAAGGTGTGACCTCCACTTCCTTCTCATGGGTTCCCCAATCCGAATGGTGATTCTCTGAATCCACACCGTCAACAACGATCTTGATCTTCCCGACCAGCTCCGTCCCTTCAGGCAGTGTATCCTTAAAGTAGGGCACATGATCCGGATCAAGAATTGATTTTCTCGGGTTCAATATAACGGTCCAGCTCATCACACCGTTCGCATCGATTGTCCCGTTCTTCGTCATTTCATACTCATTGGTAGTGTGTTTGTCAGTCCCCTGCTTGCTTTCCCATTTATTGTTGATGTTTCCTTCTACGGTATTATGCGTATATATAACGCCGTATTTGGATGAAAGCCCAGACAGGTCTGCATCGGCAACTGCAGGAACTGTAATATTCGCTGTTTTCGTAAGACCATTGATTGTGATCTTCCCGGTATCGTCCATGGCAATGACATCAGTCGGTACTGCCGAACCATCCTCATAGGTGATTACCGCCTGCCTGCCCTTGACAGTAAGAGCTGACTTGTTCTTTGAGAAATCCGAATCCGTGGCGATCTCGGCCTGTTTATCCGTAAGTTCAGTCGTTATAACGGATCCTTCAGCAACCTTGATAGTAATTGTCCAGTAGATGGTATTGTTTTTCAAATCCCATTCCGACACTTTCTTATCAAGTGATCCGTCACTTTCATTCTTCACCTGGAAGTCGGATTTTCCATTCTTCGCACCCGGTCCTTCACCGATTTCACCAATATTATGGACCCATCGGTCATTGGGGACATCCTCTTTAACCTTGACTTTATATGTGATCTCATATTTTCCGGTGTACTCTCCCTCTGTCGGGAACGTATACGTAAAGAGCTGTGCACCAGAACTTGTATCCTTTGTAAATGTTCCGCCTATAGCAGGACTGATAGAAAAGCTGCCGTCAACATACTCGACGTACTGTTTCTCTGAATCTTCCTGCAGTTTATCCACAAGCTTTACACCGCGATAGTCAAAGAGTCCGCCATCCTTGCCAATGACGATCTTAAACTCCACCGTATCTCCGGCTTTTGCGGTCTGATTCTTTACACCGGAGACAGCTTCCTTGGAGATGACCATCTCTTCCTTTTTTAATGTAGGAGTAAGATCAGTCGTCACAGTAACCGGTTCTTTATCCCAGCTGATCTTAGCGGAGTTTGTCTGCCGCGTCGCCGCCTCGATCTGGTCTTCCGTCACAGTCGTCTTATACTTGATTACATATTTGGCATTCGCATCCGCACCGCCCAGATTAACACTGAATCCGGATCCATCTGTTGTAAACGTCGGCTGAGGATTGACCTGTTGGTCGTTTTTATAAAGTGTCAGACTATTTGCAACAAGTGTCTGACCACCATCCATGGTATCGATAACTTCGAGCGTAGAGCTCGCCCTGTTCGGTTTGAACTCTATCGCATACCAGATATTGTATGTGCCATCTGCATTTTTTTCAGTAAGCTCGAGTGAAGCCCCCCCGGTCTTTTCACTCTGGTAATATTGATTAGCACCCGCCGCCTTTTTGGACTCCATAATGTAATCGAAGCCCGGTGTCACATCCGTGCTGTTCGTCTTCGGTTCTCCGCTCCAGTACCAGGTCGCCTGATTCGTCTGATTCTTGTCAAGCTGATCAGCTTTGATTGTTGTCGAATAGGTGATAATATTATCGCTTCTCGGATCTACTGATCCAATACTCAGTTGAAACCCGTTGTCGAGTGTCGTGAAAGGAACTGGACTCCCGTTAAGCTTGACACTGTCCTTATTAAGCTTCTGACCACTGCTCAAAATATCCTTTACAGAGAGCGTCTCACCCGCGTTCGGCTTGGCGGAAATGGAATAGTAGAGATTGTAGGTTCCATCGCCATTGTCTAATACCTGTACCTTCCCACCGTCGTTCTTCTCCTGAAGCTGATCCTCACTGGCTCCAACCTTCTTCGAAGTCTCCAGCGTACGATCTTCGAATTCAATCGTCACTTTGTTTGCACCGGGGAACTGAATGGTAGCTTCGTCCTCTGTCGCATTTACATTCTCGTTAAGACTTGCTGACAGGTTAAACGTACCGCTGACATTCGAGAGGCCTTCAGTATTGAGCCACACCTTGTCAACATACAGTTCGATTACACTTCCATTAATCTTGTATTTACCGCGATCCGTAGTTCCCTGATATAGGGTACCTTCTGCGCCATCAAGCAGAGAAAGAATCGGCTGATCCGTCCCCACGACAGAAGACAGATTATAGGTCCAGTAATCGGCACTCCGTGCAGTCGGGATCGCACTATTTTGAAGCGCGAAAGCCATCGATAGTGTGATTGAATCACCTCGACCGACACCCTCGGACGGATTTGCGCTGACAGTAAGGCTGCTGGTCATAGTGTCCAGTGCGACCGACGACGCCCCGACCAGATTTGCTTCCGCATCTTCCTCTTCCTCAGCTTCATCCTTCGCTGCCGAAGAATCTGTTTTTGCGGCAGCCGCTTTTGCTGAATCAGCTGCCTTCGCTGAATCAGTTGCCTTAGCTGAATCAGCTGCCTTACCTGCTTCTTCCTTTGATGCTGCAGACTGCGCAGAATCTGCCGCGTCCTTCGAAGCCTCTGCCTGTTCAGAATCTGCCTGTCCGGATCCTTCCGACTCGTTCAGAGCTTCTTCAGAACCTGCAGCTTCCGATTGAGAACTCTCAGCTTGTTCTGCTTCGTTCTCATCGGTGCTCTCTGCCGGAGTCTCCACAGCCGCAGCCGCTTCTGACTCCGTGCCCTCCGCCAGGGCTACCTGCTGTTCTGTGCCGCTCTCTGTCGGGATCTCATCCGCGAAGACGGAAGCCGGGCATGAGGTGATCATGAGTACAGCAGCAAGAATCCAGGCGAGGATCTTGTTTTTCCTGATGTTCTTCATAGCACTCCTCCTTACTTGTTTATCAGGATATATGTGAAGCGGAACTCTTTTGACGAAATTCCGCGTTGCAAAGTAAGTTGTATGAAAGTTCTGAAAACCCAAAAAATAAAACCGCTTTCATACTAAATCTGTATATAGCTAATCAATACTAATAATAGCATTGTCATATTCGATTGTCGAACTAATTTTATATTAATTTTACAATTGGATACTTATATTTTTGAAAGGTACCGGGACGATCAGCGCATATTTTTAATTCACATCTCTTAATCGACCGTGCAAAATGCACAGGCTGCTATGGACGCAAAATCGCAAAAGCTGTATACTTTACCTGTCTGTCTTCTGACGCACGGTTCGTGCCAGTTGCTGATCTTTGTCCGGCACCATGCCGGAGTACTTCAGAATGGACAAAATCTTTACTTTTTAAGTTCTTTCATATTCTACGTTCAAACTCTGTCAAGAGGTTCTACGTTCAAACTCTATCAAAGGGGATGGATCTGCATGCAGAAAGTCAAGTTCAAACAGCGTCTTTTCGAGAACCGTTATGTGATCAGCGCCTTCTTTATAAGCGCGGTGATCCTTCTCATCACCTATATTCATCTGGATATCTGTCCGTTCGGGGACCGCACGATCCTTCGCGTCGATCTCTTCCATCAGTACGCTCCCTATCTTGAGGAGATGAGGAGCCGGGTCGCGCACGGCCAAAGCCTCTTCTACAGCTGGGAAGGCGGGCTGGGAAAGGATTTCCTTGCCCAGACAGCCTACTACACGACGTCGCCCCTGAACCTGCTCTACTTCTGGTTCCCGGCCACGGCTCTCCCGGAAGCGGTCGCAGTCTTCATCATGATCAAGGTCAGCCTCTGCTCGTCCACCTTCGCATACTATCTCAGGAAGCATTTCGGAAAGAACGACCTGAGCATCCTGCTTTTCGGCCTTCTGTACGGTTTTTCTTCCTATGTTACATGCTTCTACTGGAATATCATGTGGCTGGATACGATCGTCCTCTTCCCCCTCGTAGTTCTGGGGCTGGAGAGACTGCTTACCGGGGAAGGCGAAATCCTCTACTATGTCAGCCTTGCTCTCACTATGGTCGTCAATTTCTACCTGGCCATCCTGGTCAGCATCCTGATCAGCCTCTACTGCCTGGTCTTTTTATTCTCGAACAACGATCCGAAGAGAGACGGAAGAGTGATGCTTACCCGCTTCATCCGGTTCGCGGTCAATTCGGTCTTTGCCGCCATGACAGCCGCGTTCATTCTCTTCCCGGTCGCCTATGCTCTGACCGAGACTCAGGTAAGCGGCGCGAGCTTCCCGAATTTCGAGGTCTATCCCAATGTCTGGCAGCTCGTCACGGACCATTTCCTCGGAGCCCGGGCTTCCGTCCTTGCGAGAAATGAAGACCTTCCCAACGTCTACACCGGTGTCCTCACCATGGTCCTTCTGCCTGTGTACCTTTTTAATAGGAAGGAAAACAAAAAGGAAAGGATCCTGCTCACCGTGCTCATGGTCTTCATGCTCCTGTGCGCGTGCATCAAGCCTCTGGATTTCATGATCCACGGTTTTCATTTTCCGGCGAATCTGCCCCACCGCTACACCTTCATATACAGCTTCCTTCTGCTCTATATGGCTTTCGAAGGATTCCATGCGGTCCTTGAGAAACAGCTGAGCCTCCGTCCCTTCCTCATCATGAACGGAATCTATATCGCTGTAATGTGCCTTACGGAATTTGTCCTCGTGGGGCGGATCGAGGATCTCGACCGGGTGCTGTCCAATTCCGATATCGCGATCAATATCGTGCTGATCGCAGGCTATGTTCTTCTGATCCTTATGCTCTCGAAGAGCAGGGAGACAGGCCGTCCCGCCCTTGTCTCCAATTTCTTTTCGAAGAACAGGAAGTCCGGAGGACCCGTCATAACGCTCGTTCTCCTTGTCTGCGTCCTCGCGGAATGCGTCTTCGGCAGTATCTCGAACTACGGGGATACGGGCGTGCGGAAGGAGTACACCGCCTACATGGCGGACACAAAGCAGGCGGTCGCCCGTATGGATGCGGAGGAGAACGGAAATTTCTATCGAACGGAATTCCGCCGTTTCATCACGATCAACGACGCCTCGCTCTACCACTACAACGGGTTCTCTCAGTTCTCCTCCCTGGAACCGGGCGGGGTCTCGGCTCTCATGGAGCACCTGGGCGTGGCGGCTACCAGCAACAGCTTTCGCTACTATGATCCCACACCGCTGATCGACGCCATGTTCGACGTAAGATATGTCATGAACAAGGAGGAGGAGCATCCGAGAGCCAGCCATTATACGCTGCTCGACCGGTTCGGATCGGTCTATGTCTACAAAAACGAGCAGGTGCTGCCGCTGGCCTATATGACGGACAGCAGCATTCTCGACTGGCAGACGCTGCATTCAGAGCCCTTTACGGTGCAGAATGATTTCGTGCACAAGGCGGCCGGAGTGAGCGGCGATCTCTTCACGATCAATCCGCTCGACTCGCTGACGACGCAGAACATGACGGTGAAGGATGGGAAGGACAGGCCCGAAAGTCTGGATTACACGCTGGTCAATGCGGCGGATCTGACCCTCATTCCTTCAGTCCACGCAGAATACACGTCAGACAGAGACCAGTATCTCTACCTGTATGTGGATGCTGCCAATACGAAGAGATTTGTCTATGCGACAAGCACCAGTAAGGAGGACCGGGAGCTTTCGGCCGGCCGAAGCCTGATTGATATCGGGCATGTGTCGAAGGGGGAGAAGATCACCGTCGATTTCGCGCTCACGAACAAGGGTGAATTTGAGAAGACGTACAGAGAGAACGGGACGATCGCCCTCTACGCCGCAGGCTATAACGAGGATGTGTTCCGGGAGGCATACGAGAAGCTTAACAGCGAAACGCTCTCGATCACGTCCTTCCGGGATACCCGGGTCGAGGGAACCGTGACCACTGAGGATGACGGTGTGCTCATGACCTCCATTCCCTATACAAGGGGATGGAAGGTTTCCGTTGACGGAGAAAAGTCAGAGATCGTGCCGATCGGTGAGAACGGTCTGGTCGGAGTAAATATTCCTGCCGGAACCCACACAGTCGTCTTCAGCTACAATACCGGGATCTTTCTTCCGGCGGTGCTGGTCTCCCTGCTGGGTGTCCTGGGCTTTGTCCTGATGCGAAGAAAGTGGAAGGATCCGGACGCGGCAAAAGAGCAACCCCGATCAAAAAAGCAGCCTGCAGCAAAGACAGAATCTTCAGTGAATGATCCGTCGGTGCAAAAAGAAAAAATCGTTCCGGGAGATATGTCCGGAGCGGCAGGAAAGAAGTTGGACGAGAACCCCGGAAGCCAAAAGGCATCCGAAAAGGCCGGCAAAAAGTCCTCCAAAGGAGCTCGCGCACGTAAACGCAAAAAGAAATAAAAGACCCGATATTGAAGAAGGGGATGCCGACGTTATCGACATCCCCTTTTTGACTGTCTGCTGAACTTTTCCATAAGGAACACCTCAGTGTCGTACCGCATCCCTCTTACGAAGCTGCGCCGCCGTTCCTCATAAAGATCCTGATTCCTTTCTCGGTCCGCACTTCTTTATATCCATACTGCTCATAGACACTCTCGAATGTCTCAGGCAGCGTCTCCGTCATAACATAGTAATCCGTGTACAGGAAATCGCCGACCCCGGTATAATCATAGAGCTCATCGACTCTGGCAAGATGCGGGACAAAGAAAGAATCAGCGGTCACGGAAGCATCCTCCGGCACCTCGTCCAGAACAGCCTGTACATTCTTAAGATGCTCCGTATTCGCTCTGTACGCTTTTGAAAAATAGTAAAGGCCGTCCCCTTTGTATGTGTACACGAAGATAAGCCCCGCGCACAGGCAGGTGATCCCCGCGATCACGTGCCATTTCTCCGAGAGATCCTTCAGATTCAGGACGAACAGGAAGAAGAGAAGGACCATGAGCCCGTAAGTATACTGGAACCCGATATCGTGCTGGTAGTGATAATTTGTCATGAGGCCGAAGGCAACATACGGGATCGCCAGCAGAAGCCTGCGGAGATCCTTTGAGGCCATCGGAATAAAGAGCAGCGATCCTAACGTGTAGTAAATGTACTGGAAGTTCTCCTCGGCAAATACATTTTTCACGAAAAATCCCGGATTCAGCAGAATGTTCTTCGCCATGGTGAAGACGCCTGCCTGTCCCGGCATGAAATACAGCCCGTAGTGTCCTTCCATCACGCCGAGCCCATGGCTCTGAATAAAGGTGATGACCACCAGGAAGTAAATGCCCGATATGGCCAGCGCAGCACCGCCCCGCTTCCACTCCTTCATCCCGATCATAAAGAACAGGGAGAGGATGACCAGATAGATTGAGGTATCCTCCTTGATCATGAGGGCCAGGATGAGAAAGACCAACGCCCTCCGGTCCTTCTTCTCCAGGAAAAAGTAAATGAACCAGAAGATAAAGAAGGGCAGGAACTTATTTTCATGGAAGTCATAGAACAACGGCATGCTGATCGCCGGGCTCACCAGATAGACGAGCGAGACAAAAAAGGCTGCCATCGGCTTAAGCTTCACATGCCTGCAGATCAGGAAAAGCGGAATGACCGCCGCATAGACCATGACCGACTGGATGACGAGCAGGGTCTCCGGCGACCTGTGCAGCATATAAATCGGCAGGAAAAGGTAATAAATCGGGGAAAAATGGATATAAAAATGAGAAAGCAGGTATCCCCTCTCGCAGGTCGTAAGCGGCATGCCGGTCGTCGCCATGTATTCATACATCTGGGCAAAGATTCCCATATCAAAACAGGATGAGCCGAAGATCCGGTACCGGCAGACTGTCTCGTATCCGAAAAATCCGGCGAAGACCGCTGCCAGGATGCAGATCGCGATGAACGGATACCTGTATCCCTTGATTCCCATCAGGAAAGCCCGGATCCCGGACTCCTCGGAGCTCACGATAAAGTAAATGAAAAAGCCAAGGATCGCGACCACTCCGATGGATACGTAGATATTCTTGCAGGAGACGACCATCAGCATACCAAACGCGATGGCTGATACGAGCAGCAGTGCGTAAACGACAGACGGCCTCCCGATGAGAAGGCGAAGAAGCGCGATCCCGTGAAGGATCACCATGAAGAGGAGTATATAGCCCTGCACCGGAATCTTTCCAACAAGGTCAACGCTGTCCGCACCGCCCGGATTTCTTAGCAGATACCAGGCAGAGACGAGAAGAAAACCGGCGAGGATTCCAAGCGCTGTTTCTGCAGGTCCGATTTTCTGCACACCTTCCCGGAAGCGTTTTATACCCGTCAGAAGGAAAATGAAAAGCATCTGCAGCGCAAAGACCGCCGTTCCGGTCATGATTCCGGACGAAGCCGCATTTCCGCAGATCAGATAAAATCCGACGCAGTAAAGGGCCCAGACCGGACTGATCTTTTTTTGCATAAAAGACGCAAACAGGAAGGACATGATCATGAGAACCGCGGCGATGATACCGCGAAGCATATAATTGCTCCGCTCCACCGTAAGCCCCTTGAAGGTGAAGGAACCGTTCCCCTCATAATAAGTCCGAAGCTCCACCGTGCGATCTGTGATTTCCTTCTCGAGAGTCAGGCTGAACTCCTGCCTCTTCGCCCCGGCCTTCAGAGTCCCGGTAAGCAGATGCACTTCTCCGTAGGCTGCCGTCACCTCGAACTGCCGGTCCTCATCGGTCTCATATTCCACGATGAAACGGCTCGTCCCTGCTTCCAGATTGATATAGGGTCCGTAGGTGAAGATCCCCGAGGCATCCGGCCTGTTCGTAATCGTCTTCTCCTTCTTTTGATCCGGATAGTCGGATTTGAAATCCTCAGGGGAGTAGTGCTTCACGCCGGCTCTCGCGGCTCCGAAAAATGCCAGAACAAGACCGACAATCAAAATCAATGCGGCGGGAACAGCAGAGTGTTCCCGCCAGAATGTGGTTGCTTTCACAAACAGGTTCTTTAATGATTCTTTCATTTTCATCTCTTTTACGTCCATCGTGCTGTTTTTAAGGAAGAACGTCTCCACGTTCGCCGCGCCGTCCCGGATTCACATCAGGCCTGTGCGTTTGTCACTTACCCAGTTATGATTTTTTGGACAACGCCCCGGTCCAGCCGGCGCCGAGTCCGTTAGACCAGCCGCCGTGGGAATCCAGGAATTCCTGATCTGTTGTAGGACCGCTCCATGTCGCCGCGCCGTCCTTGTTGCGGAAGCTGTAATAGACCAGCTCACCGCTGCCGTCCGCCATATAGACGGCTTCGGTGCTTCCGTCACCTGTCGGGCCGTTCCAGCGCATATCGGTAGTGACCCGCTTCACCTCGACTCCCTTGATCGTAATGGAGCCAAAGTTTTCCGGATTCTCACCGGCGTTCTTCATTTCATCGATCTTCTCGTCAAGTTCCCGGTAGATCTCCCTCGCAAGCGCTGCGGAGGATTTTACGCTGTTCGCGCTGCGGGCTTCGTCGAGCCGCGGCTTGACGGCGATGAACAGAAGGAGCACAGCGGCAATAAGGAGCGCAGCAGTCCGCACAATTCTCCGTACCTTCGGATCCACATGGTTGAAGAGACGGCTTCCGGATTCCACAAAATGCATCTCCACCTCCATCTTCCGGAGGATCGCCGCGGCAAATCCCACGAGGAAGGCGACCAGCAAGGAAAACCAGAAGAGATTCCCGCCTACATCTCCGATCAGGACCAGTTCCTCATCCCCCGCATGCCGGACAGACCGGATCAGCCAGACAAGACCCATGTCGATTCCGGCATAGAGAAGAAATTCCATCATGGCCCGGTGTCCCCTCTCCTCCTTCTTGCCGGAGAGGATCTCGGCCACGAGCCATGTCAGAGCGCCGGGCGCCAGAAAATATACGAGTTCCATCTTTTTCTCCTTTCCCATTCATATGAGCCAGGCAATTGCGAAACTATGTGCTGCATGAAATTTGCATGAACATTCAAACGGCTTCCGCGTTGTTTACACAATTTCATTCCACACTGAGGCTCGCAAGAGCCTGTCATACGAACCGATCCCGGTATTCTCATGATTCCGGATACAGCAGAACCTCGTTATAGAAGTTCGACTTCTTCTGGAGCTCCGCGAAGAGGTATTCATTTCCATACTTCTCGGAGAGCGTCTCCTCCTCTGAGAAGAGGTTCGTCCCAAGGCCGAGGCGGTCGTTCTCAATCGTCACGCCCATGCTCCCGAGGATCGTCGGAAACATATCCATCGTCGTAAAGACCCGGTTCTTTTCACGTGCCGGCGAAACGACCGGATTTACAAACGCGTTGTAGACCTTGCGCTTACACTCTCCCAGATAGTCGTCCTTCGTGTTGCCGCCGTAAAAATACGGTTCCATACTGACGTGGTCACCGCATATAAAGATCGTCGTGCTTTCGTAGAAGTCCTGCTCCTTGCACCACTCCACGAAATCGTATACCTGCCTCGATGTGCAGGCCCAGACATTGGCGTACTGGCTGTCGTAATCGTCCCGGCAGAGGTCACAGACATAGCCGCTCGGCGTATGCGTGTCGGCCGTGAGCAGCGAGACATTGAAGGGCTCACCGGATGCCGCGATCTCAAGGATATCCTCCTTCGCGATCTCGAAAACCTTCGCGTCCTCCATCCCCCACCAGACATTGTAGTCGGCCGGGATCCTTCCGTTGCGCTTTGCCCAGGGATAATCGCGGATATCATAGTGTCCGTGCTGGGTGAAATATTCAGTCCGGCCGCCGAAAGTAAAGCTCGATCCCGCAAAGAAGTAGTTGTGGTAGCCTTCCTTTTCCAGGATTTCTCCGAGGCTGAAAGCCCCCGGCAGGAAGTACTCGTAGCTTCCCATCACATTGTTGTAGTTGTTCGGCAAAATGAGCGGAATTCCGGCCGTCTCCGCTACCAGCCCGCCAACCGTCCACGTCGTGCCCGGTGCCATGGACGCGCCGGCGTAGAGATCATTTTGCGAAAAACTTACATTTTCGGCGGCGATCTGCGTCATCTCCGGAATATAGTTGGTGGTGAAAAGCCCGCCGTTCGCGAGATCCTGGCTGGAAGATTCCGCGGATTCCAGATAAAGGCAGATCAGGTTTCTCTTCTTCTCCGGAAACTCTATGGATACCTTCTCCGGAAAAATGTATTCCTCTTCGATGAACGTCGATGTCTGCAGCTGGCTCTTTACGTAGTCGATCACCTTGAACTTTGTGTCCGCCGTGAACAGAATCCAGCCGAACCAGACTGCAGAGACTATGCCGAGAAACAATAAAGGCAGACGGACCGGAAAGATCCAGAACCGTTTTTCCCTGCCGTCGTCCAGCTTCGTGCGGATCTCGATGGCCTTCTCTGAAGGAAAGTGGACCAGTGCCATGAGAAAAAGCCAGAAGAGAAATCCTCCGAGTACTGCCTCCTTCATAAAATCCTGCAGCAGATTCGAGGAAGTTCCCTCAAGCGGCATGTTGATATGAAATACGATCTCGTCGAACGATACCATGCCGAAATTATCGTCCGCCCATCGAAGACCGAGTGTCAGGATCACAAGGAGGAGAAGAACGATATGGAGGACGACCCGGCCTGCTGTGATCTGCGTATGCGAGGTCTTTCCCCGTTTTTTCCTTTTATTCCGTCCTTTCGGACTCTCTTCTGCGCGTATCTGTTCTTCTTTCATTCTCCCGTCTTCTTCCCGTATGCTTTTCGGTCCTTTTCAGATCGTAAGCTTTTCATCCTGCTCCGCATCCGTTCATGTCGGATCTCCGGTTCTCTTTGCATCCGGTACCCGCTCAAATAGGATTTCCGGTCCTCTTCGTACTCAGTCTCCGGTTCCTGTCTGTTTTTTCGTTTCCTTTGATATGATATAGCGCGGCCTGCCCTTGATCTCCTCATAGATTTTCGCAAGATAGTAGCCGATGACACCAAGACTGATCATGATGATCGACGCAGAAAATCCCTGAAGGAGGATCATCGTGGTAAATCCGCCCAGCGCTACCCCGGTCAATTTCTGATAAATGGCGATCACGCTGAGCACAAAGGAGACGATGAACATGAGGACGCCGAAAAACGTGACGAACTGCATCGGCGCCGCAGAAAATGACGAGATGTTGGTAAGTGCATATTTGATGAGGGCCCGGGTAGACCATTTCGATTCTCCTGCCATTCTCTCCTGCACTTCGTAGCTCACCATGGTCGTCTTAAAGCCGATCCAGGAGGAAAGAGCGCGGAAAAAGGCATTTTTCTCCCGCATGTTGATGAGCACGTTCACCGCCTTCCGGTCCAGCAGCTTAAAGTCCGAGGCATTTTCCATATCGAAACCGGCAGCCCGGCTGATGATCTTGTAGAACATCTTTGCCGCAAAGCTGTGCGCACCGCTCTCCCTGCCGCGATCCGATTTCACGCCTTCCACGACTTCATAGCCCTCTTCCCAGAGCCGGTACATGTCAACGATCTTTTCTGGCGGATGCTGAAGATCGCAGTCGAGCACGACCACGCATTCTCCCCGGGCTTCGTTGAGTCCCGCAAAAACGGCTGCCTCCTTGCCGAAATTTCTGGAGAAGCAGATGCCCCTCACGCGGTCGTCCGCCGAGGACGCCTCTTCAATCCTCTCCCATGTCCGGTCTTTCGAGCCGTCATTGATAAAGAGTATTTCAAAATCAATATGTGCATCAGAGAGGATCCGGGAGATCGTCTGCGCTGCGATTTGAATCATTTGTTCCTCATTGTAGGCGGGAAGTATGACGGAAAGCATGGAAAGCTCCTCATTTTTTCTGAAATACAAAAAACTTGCTGATTACATAGTTCGCGATCGTAACGATGACCTGCACGATCAGCTTGGCGATTTTATCATTCATACCGATCACGGTCACCGACACGAACATGATGGCCATATCCATGAGCAGGGTACTGATCCTGGACAGAAAGAAGCTTCCGGCCTCTCCGACCATGTTTTTGTTCTTACTCTCGAACACGAATTTCCGGTTAGTAAAGTAAGCGAAGGTCACTGCCGCGATCCAGGATATAATGTTGGCCGCCTGCAGCTCAATCGGTTTCTCCGGATCAAGCACCGTGAAGACCAGTCCATAATAGGCACCGAGACTTACGAGCGTGGTGCAGCCGCCGACGATCAGGTAATTAATGATTTCCCTGTTCTTTTTGTATATTTCAATCACTTTATTCATCATGTCGATACCAATACATGCATATTCCACCCGTATTATCCATTATATAAACCATTATCTTTAATATTCCAGATGCATGCAATTATATAATATAGCAACTTTTACGGGGAGCCGCAAGACATTCCAGGATTGACGGACTCCTGAGCTGCCGCAGATTTCACCCCGGCTCTTCCTGCGGGCACATACTTTAAAAGTAGAGTGCATCTCGCGGGCCGTCGGCGGGGAGACCCGGCTCTTCCTGCGGGTACATACTTTAAAAGGGCAGACCGTCCCAACTCACAATAAAGACAGAATCGGGGAACCATATACGCTGACAAAAAAACAGCAGTCGGAATGCGTAAAAGAACCTCCCGTATAAAGACAGAGTAAAAAGGATATGGTATAATCCTATGACTTATTGACTACCCGATCATAAAGGACAAAATATTCATGGCAGAACGCACCTCCTTCAACTACCCTGTATTTTTGCGAAATGTCGCACGCATCGCCGTGCCCGTCGCTCTCCAGAACCTGCTCATGACCACCGGCAGCATGGTGGACACCGTAATGCTGGGCAGGCTCGGCGAGAACACGGTCGGAGCCGCCGGCCTCTGTGCGCAGTTCTCCAGCCTGATGTTCAGCTCCTACTGGGGCTTCATCGGCGGGGGAACACTTTTTATGTCTCAATACTGGGGAGCAAAAGATGAGAATGGTCTTCGAAAAGCGTACGGAATCACGCTGACTCTCTGCACGATCGTCGGCGTTCTCTTCTCGATCCTGGCGGTCACCGCGCCGAAAGCGGTCCTGTCCCTCTACACTGACAAGGAGGTCATTCAGGAGATCGGCATCCGTTATCTGCGGGTCGCAGGCATGGCCTATATACTTCAGTGCATTACTGTCGCCATGAACACACTGCTCCGTTCCACGCAGAGAGTCCGGGTTCCGCTCTACGCCGGGTTCGCGTCCGTCTGCACGAACTGCATATGCAACTATATCCTGATCTTCGGCGCACTCGGCGCTCCGAAAATGGGTGCCGTCGGTGCCGCCTGGGGCACCGTGATCGCGCAGACCGTCAATCTGGCCATCATCGCCATTTACGGTATCTGCGGAAAGGTACCCTACCTCTTTGAATTCGGCAGGATTTTTCATTTTGAATGGGGATTTATAAGAGAATATTTCAGAAAATGCTTCCCGATCCTCATGAATGAGATCGCCATGGGGATCTCGACGATGCTCATCAACATCGTGCTGGGAAGACAGAGCGCGCCCGCCATCGCCGCGGTGGCGGTGTATCGGACCGTGGAGGGAGTGATTATTTCATTTTTCGCAGGGTTCTCGAGCGCTGCCGCCATCATCATAGGAAATGAAGTCGGCGCCGGAAACCACGAGGATGCCTACCGGAAAGCCTTCCGGATCGTCTACTTAACGAGCGCGATCATCGCCGCAGCCGGTCTCACCGTAATGGCGCTGCACGGCCCGCTCTTTACGGCAATGGGGCTTTCGGGAGAATCCTTTTCGATCTGCACATTCCTCTGCGGCTACTACTGCCTGATCGCAGTGATCCGCATGGGGAACTGGCAGCAGAATGATATCTTCCGCGCCGGCGGTGACCCGGCTTTCGGAAGCGTCATGGAGATCACCTTCATGTTCCTCATGGTGATCCCGCTGGTCTACACGTCGCACTTTGCGTTCCACGCGCCCTTCCAGGTCGTGTTCCTCTTCGTGTACTCGGACGAGATCATCCGGTATGTGATCATGCAGAGAAGGCTCTATTCCGGGAAGTGGATCCAGCCGGTCTCGGAGGCGGGGCTGGCCACGATTGGGGAGTTTCGGAAAGAGCATGGTATATCCTGATAAGGAGCCGCATATTCGCAAAGTGATTACAGTAGCAGTTGCATTTTATTATTACAGAAGGAGTCCAAACCATGAGCGATCTTCAGGAACTTACAAATGAACTAATGCAGGATGAAGCATTCCGTCGAGAATACGAATCAATCCAACCGGAATTAAATATCACCCGAGCTATTATGGACGCTCGAATTCAAGCCGGTCTTACGCAGACACAGCTATCCGAACGTTCCGGTATCAGTCAGGCAGATATCAGTATCCTCTGACCGTCACCATCCTGCCGTTTATAACGCGCGTCTCACTGCATCCGACGAACACCGTAGTGAACATGTCGAGCTGCGCGCCGGCGAGCTCGCCGAGCGTCAAAATATCAGACTCCTGCCCTTCCCTTCCGATATTGCGAACCCACCCGCAGACGGTATCGGCAGGTTTTTCCTCCATGAGGATCGCGCAGGCTCTCGCCAGATGTCCCGGTCTTTTTTTCGACATCGGGTTATAAATGCAGATACAGAAATCCCCCGTCGCTGCCGCCCGAAGTCTCTTCTCTATGACCGGCCACGGAGTGAGAAGATCAGAGAGGGAGATCACGCAGAAATCGTTCATAATCGGAGCCCCGAGGACCGCCGCGCCGGATACAGCCGCCGTGATTCCCGGAATGATCTGAATATCGACGTCCGGGTACTCCGGACTCATCTCAAGCAGCGGGCCGGCCATACCATAGATCCCGGCATCCCCGCTGCAGACCATGGCGACTGTCCTGCCGCGCGAAGCGGCTTCCATGGCCATGCGGCAGCGCTTAATCTCCTGCCGCATCGGCGTGGTGATGAACTCCCGGTCCGGATACCGATCCCGGATCAGGTCGACGTAGACCGTGTACCCGCAGATGACGTCTGCCCGCTCAATGGCCATCCGTGCTTCACTTGTAAGAAAGGCATCGGATCCCGGTCCGATGCCTGCAACATAAAGTACGCTCATAAAACTTCCCCGCTGATATTCCCTCTGCGCGTTCAATCATCATGCCATATGTCACGATAGTTCTGTGTCAGAGGTCTGGCTGCTTTTTTATATGATTCCTCTTCAATATCAGTGACCCGACTCCGGAACATTCGTCCTCGGAGCGGTTCTTCTGTCGTTTCGGAAAACGCTCTATTTAACATCCATATTCCGGCTGTCTGCAATTCACCCGCGGCCCCAGGTAAGCTCCGGCTCCCGGAACGCGAGGGCGCAGGTCACACCGTCCCTCACCATTTTCCGCAAAATGAGAACCCCTCCGCTCGCAAGCACCGCACTGCGCTCGCAGACATTGTCGACTCCCGTGACTTCCGACACGAATTCGGACGCGGAGAATTTTCCTGCTGCATGAGCGAGATCCGCGGCCGGAAAGACCATCAGCGGAAGCTCCTGCTCTCTGCAGAATTCGAGGAGTCCCTGCTCGTCCTTCTTGAGATCGATCGTCGCGATTCCCGCGAGGGCAGACGGATGAAGGTCCAATGTGCCGAGGGCTGCGTATACGGCATTGGCGATCTGATCTGCCGTTGTCCCGCGGCGGCATCCGATCCCGGCATAGACAGCACGGGGAATCAGGTGCAGCGTGTGCGCAGGACTGCAGATGTCCGTACGCACGCTGATGAAAACATTAGGGTGCGAGGTATCTCCTGCCGAGAGATTATCTCCCGCACCGGACGGAAACCCGGTCTGATCCGCCGAACGTTTTTCTCCCATACCGGACGAAATTCCGGTCTGACCCGCTGAAAGGAGTTTACTCGGATCAGACGGAAACATCTTTGGATCCGGAGATACTTTCTCCGGTCCCTGTCCCGTCGTCCTTCCGGTCCTCGGCAGCTTCACATACTCAACGTGCTCCGGCACATCCCCCGCGATCGGGAATTTGCTCTCCACGCGGATCGTACCGCCGGACAGTATACATGAGGAGATCTTTTTGATCATGGGAACGTTTTCCACACGCATGCTCTGCGCTCTGGCCCAGTCGTCCACAGAAAACACATTGTTGCGGTCAGTCGCTGTGGTGATCACGGCTTCCGCGCCGATCTCGTCGGCGATCCGCGATGCAAGCACGTTCGCCCCTCCGAGGTGACCGCTCAGGATCGGGATGACGAACTTTCCGGTCTCATCGACCACGATGACTGCCGGATCAGCAGCCTTATCCTTTACGAAGGGCGCGATCGCCCGGACGGCGATACCTGCGGCTCCGACGTAGACGAGGGCATTTCCCTTTGCAAAAAAACTCCGGGTCCACTCTGCAAGCGGATGCTCCGCGCCGCAGCGGACGGCCTGCCCGTCCAGAATATCCGCAATTTTCTCTGCAAGGCGCTGCCCTTTATCTGTAAATGAAATGATCTGGATCATGTCTCTTAACGCCTGTCTCCTGTTATCTGTGCGCCTTCCTGTATCCCGTCTCAAATCCCGGATTTTCTGTGCGCCTTCCTGTATCCCGTCTCGAACCCGGGATCATACAGCCGGCTCCTCTCATAAGAATCCCCCAGAAAATCCCCGACGAGGATCAGTGCTGTTTTGGAAATGCCGCCGGCCTTCCCTGCCGCCCGAAGCGTTCCCACCGTACAGTGTACGATCTTTTCTTCCGGCCAGGTCGCCTTATAAACGATCGCTGCCGGGGTCTCCTCCGTGTAGGCACCGAGAAGAAGCGCCTCCGAGACTTCAGCGAGCATGCCTGCCGACAGAAAAATGGCCATCGTCGCGCCGTGAGACGCGAGCGAAGCGAGATTTTCCCGCTCCGGCACAGGCGTGCGCCCGGCCATGCGTGTGATGATCACCGTCTGGCTTACCCCCGGCAGCGTATACTCCGCCTGCAGCGAGGCCGCCGCCCCGCAGAAGCTCGAGACACCGGGGATGAGTTCGAAGGGAATGTTTTCATTTTTCAAAATATCGATCTGTTCACGGATCGCACCGAAAATGCTCGGATCTCCGGTATGCAGCCGGACTATATTGCGGCCGGATCCGTGCTCGCGCCGCATGATCTCCATGACTTCCTCGAGAGTCATCTCCGCACTGTTATAGATGGAACAATGTTCACCGCAGAGGCCGAGGAGCGCGGGATTCACAAGACTCCCGGCGTAGATGACCGTGTCGGCGGTCCTGAGCCGTTCCGCTCCGCGGACTGTTATGAGATCAGGTGCTCCGGGACCTGCTCCGACGATTGAGATCATGGATGCCTCCTTGTTTTTTGCGCGCTTCATTCATTGTATCGCAGGATTTTATCGTGTCAAGCGCTCACGAAAAAACGCCTTCGCACCTGCGGCTGCATATAAAAAACGAATCTATGAAGTGAAGCAGCGTAAGTACCACATCCATAGAAGCTGCCTCACCGCATGGGGATGTTCATCATTGTATCTGCATGTGAAGGACCGACCCAATCCTGCGTCGTGGGCTGCCGCGTAAGGGATCCCCATACAGGAATGATCGTACCGGAACCACCGTGCCGGAATCACCGTGCCGGAATCACCGTGCCGGAACCACCGTGCCGGAATCACCGTGCCGGAATCACCGTGCCGGAATCACCATGCAAGGCTTTAAACCGTGCGGGATCCGAGGATCCCGTAGACATTGGAAAACACCAGTACATGGATCCGATACTTCCCGGAGACCCTCCCGGAAATGTGGCTGCAGATCGCCGTCATAAGAGACTCCATGACCGTCTCCCGGAGCCCTTCCCTTTCAAGGATCCCGAGACAGGCATCCGTCGTCGCGGCGGACATGAGCTCCCGGCAGACTTCCGTCCGGGCACCGCAGATCGCCGCATGGGCACAGAACAGGTCCGCCCGGCAGTCCGCGTACATGCTGTGGGTATTCATGATCCCGCCGGCGAGCTTTACCATTTTTCCGATGTGGCCGGCAAGAAGCACCTCACAAAAGCCGTGCATTCCGGCAGAGTCCAGCGCATCGCCGATAAAGTTGGAGCACATGACTACCGGAACATCCGGATCCTGAAGCATCGCTTCCATGCCATGGAGCTTTCCTTTCCCGGAATCTATACTCCAAAGCTTTGTACTTTCAAGACCCGAACTCTCCGGACCTGTGCTTTCTGAAACTGCGCTTTCCGGACCTGTACTTTCCGAACCTGCGCCTTCCGGACCTGCGCTCTCCGGACCTGCACTCTCCAAACCCTTGTTTTCGGAATTTGCATTTTGCAAGCCAGACACGGACACTGACTTCCCCCTCATCTCCTGCAGAAAGTTCTTCCCGTAATTTCCCGGCGTAAGGATGAGCCTCGTCTTTCCGAGCGCCGCCTGCTGACGGATCTCAACATTCATCGCGTCGATATATGCCTGCATGCTCATCGGCTTCACAATTCCCGATGTGCCGAGAATCGAGATTCCGCCCTCGATCCCGAGGTGTCCATTGAAGGTCTTCGCGGCGATCCTCTCCCCATCCGGCACGGAGATGCAGATACGGATCGTCCCCTCATACCCGGACGCTTCGCATACCTTCCGCACCGCATCGGTGATCATCCTGCGGGGCGTGCTGTTGATTGCCGCCGCACCGACCGGCTGATCAAGGCCAGGCTTTGTAACGCGTCCGACACCGGGACCGCCTTCGATCCGGACCGTGATTTCTCCGGGATTCTCTATACTTTCGGACAGGGTGTCTTCCCGGCAGGCCGCCTCCATGACCTTCGACGCGCTTTCTGTAACACGATTTACATCCGGATCGTCGTATGAACCACCTTCCGGACACACTGTCTCCGATGTTTTCGATACATCGCCTGCAGCATGGAATCCATCCGCAGCATCGGACAGATCTTCTTTCTCATGGGATGCCTCCGCGACGATCAGGATCCCGTCGGTCGCATCCCGGTCATCGCCCGCATCCTTGCGTACGCCGCACACGGAAGAATCGCCTTCTCTCACCCGGACGAGCGGGACCTCGACCATGATCCCGGCAGGTGTCATGAGCGACATGTGATCCGGGAGGACTCCGGTCAGGAGACCTGCCGCAGCGCCGGCCGCAGCGAGCGCCGCGCTGGTGCCGGTGGTAAAGCCGCAGCGGAGACGTTTTCCGCCGGACTGAATATAATAATCAAGAGCCATGTTTTCACCATAAAGCGCAGGATGCCCGAGACCTCCGTCATGAGTAAGCTGAGCTTCCATCATAGGTAATCTGAGCTGATTGCTTAACCCGCGTTCATTGCAGTAAACTGCAGGGGAGCCGCAAGCCACGTACCTTCAGGTACGCGGCAGTTGACAAATGCCAAAATTCAGAATACCAAAAATCCGAATCGCTGACAACCGCCCTGCTTTATCGTAAAATTATCCGGATCACAAAATAAAATCCTGTCGCATTTTTTCTTATATTAGTGTACAATGTTTCAGGAACCGGCATCTGCCGGGCTTTTCGCATGAGCTGGGGAGCTTTGAGGTACTGCGGAAAGATGATCTGCGAACATATCATACGGTTCGCACACAAGGGGAACGGGACGCCTGTTATTTGCTTTCACATTTTTGCGGATGGACAGGCTGACATATAAGGGGAGCACGGCCTTGGATTTGAGGGGCGGATTTCTTTCATTTTCAAAAGGGCGCAGAGATCACCGGAGACGACGCCTTCAACAACATGCAGTGGGATATCGTCTTCGAGGACAATATCCAATCCGCCCACGGCGTGATCCAGTCGATCTGCTGTACCGACTACTATATTATCACTATTGAGAACACATCTGAGGATCCCAATCAGCCGGACACCGTTTCCGCCTATTACAAGCTGGCTTACGACGAGAATGGAAATGACGTCGAGCAGTACTCCCTCGCCAAACGCGTCAATGATTTCGACTGGGAGCACGGCAACGGGATGACCTATAACCCCCGCACCAATGAGATCTATGTCGCGCTTTATACAGCCCTGAGACCCGAAAATGCCGGCTGCATTTTCGTCATGGATCCCGATACCCTTTCCTTTAAAAACTCCATCAAAATAGCTGACGGATACAACATTCTCGGCATCGAGTATCTAGAAGACTCTGACGAGTACATGATCATCACCAACGATTCCGGAGGCTACAGCATAAAGCGTCTCGACGCGAATTTCCAGATCATCGACGATTTCGGACCGACGAGCACCTCACCCGGAGTGAATTATCAGGATTTCTGTGTGGACGGCGATTATCTGCTGATCTCGCCCCTGACTTTCGGCATGGGGATCGGAGAATACGTCAACATCTTCTCGATTTCCCGCCG
>CADABA010000011.1 GCA_902785985.1 uncultured Lachnospiraceae bacterium | reverse complement strand
GCCGCGGAAGGATTGAAGGGAATTGTAAGCCTTGATGAACGCCTCCTGCGTCATGTCGGAGGCATCCTCGGGGTTGCCGGTCATGCGCAGCGCGATGGCGTACACGCCCTTCTCATACTCCGTGACCAGCTTTTCAAAGGCGTTGACGTCGCCCTGCAGGACCTTGCGGACGATCATGGCCTCCTGTTCTCTTGTCAAGCTCTATCACCACCTATAAGTATTGATCTTGGCTCCCCCCGGGGGAGCATCCTGACGTGCGAGAAACGCGCGACATTCCAAGGTCGTCTGTCGCGGCGCGTCTCCCGCAAACGCCATGACTGAGAGGGTCCTCGTCTCCGCGCGGCCCTCTTCGCTCAAGTGCTGCGGCACTGGGGCACCTCTCCCTGAGGGAGAGGCAAGTATGGTATCTATTTCAAATCTCTTTTGATGCCTTTGCAGATTCTATGGATGTCCTCCAGCGAGCTCACCTGTACAAGCTCCTGACGATAAATGCCGGAATGGGGCACACCGTGGAGATACCAGGGCAGCTGGTGCCGCGCCTCCATGCAGGCGCGGCGCTCCCCGATGCGCGTGGCCAGGGTCTCGATCTGCTTCTCGGCCAGGGCAATGCGTTCGGCAAGCGGCGGCAGGGCCGGGAGCTCGCGTCCCTCGATCATGGCCTGTCCCCGCTCGAAAAGCCAGGGATTGCCGAAGCTGCCGCGCCCGATCATGGCGAGCTCACAGCCGGTGTAGCGCAGGATGTGCGCCGCATCCTCCGGCGTGAAAACGTCGCCGTTTGCAATCACGGGGATGTTGACCGCCTTGCGCACCTCGCGGATCATGTCCCAGTCGGCGCGGCCCGCGTACATCTGCGCGCGCGTCCTGCCGTGCACGGCCACCGCGTCCGCTCCGGCCCGTTCCATGAGCCCGGCGAACTCCACGGCGTTGGCGCTGCCGTTGTCCCAGCCCTTGCGGAACTTCACGGTCACAGGCTTGTTCACCGCCTTTTTGACGCTTTCCACGATGCGCGCGGCAAGCTCCGGGTCTTTCATCAGTGCAGAGCCGTCTCCGGCCTTCACAATTTTCCCGACGGGGCAGCCCATGTTGATGTCCAGCATGTCCGCGCCGGAGATTTCAAGCGCCATCTCCGCCGCCTCTGCCATCACCTCCGGCTCATGGCCGAAGATCTGCGCGGCGCTCGGGTGCTCGTCATCCGGGATGTACAGGAGCTCCTTCGTCTTCTCGTCGTGATAGACCAGGGCCTTGGCGGACACCATCTCCGTCGTGGTCAGGGCCGCGCCGAGCCGATGACACACCCCGCGAAAGGCAAAGTCCGTCACTCCCGCCATCGGGCCAAGGGTCAGATTGCCCCTGAGCTCAACATCTCCGATCTTCACCATGCGACGTCCAGTCCCACCGGGCAGTGGTCGGAGCCCATGATCTCGGGCAGGATATAGGCGTCCCTGATCTTCTCGCGCAGGCGGTCGGACACCACAAAGTAGTCGATACGCCAGCCGACGTTGCGCTCTCTGGCGCGCATACGGTAGCTCCACCAGGAGTAGGCATCCGTCTTGTCAGGGTAGAGAAAGCGGAAGCTGTCGGTAAAGCCCGCAGCCAGAAGCTCGGTGAACTTGCCGCGCTCCTCGTCGGAGAAGCCCGCGTTGCCCACATTCTGCTTGGGGTTTTTCAGGTCGATCTCATTGTGCGCCACGTTCATGTCGCCGCAGACAATGACGGGCTTCTTTGCGTCCAGCTCGCAGAGGTAGGCGCGGAAATCGTCCTCCCAGCGCATGCGGTAGTCGATGCGCTTGAGCCCGTCCTGCGCGTTCGGGGTATAGACGCAGACGAGGTAAAAATTGTCATATTCCAGCGTGATGACGCGGCCCTCGTGGTCGTGTTCCTCCACGCCGATATTATAAGTAACGGACAGCGGTGTATGCTTCGTAAAAATCGCCGTGCCGGAATAGCCCTTCTTCTCCGCATAGCACCAGTAGCTCTCATAGCCGGGGAAGCTCAGGTCGATCTGCCCCGCCTGGAGCTTGGTCTCCTGCAGGCAGAAGAAGTCCGCGTCGAGGGAGAGGAAGATGTCCTCAAAGCCCTTGCCGCGCACGGCGCGCAGGCCGTTTACATTCCAGGAAAGAAATCTCATGCGTTGTTCCTCCGGTTTGCCTCCCGGCTTTCCTCATACCCCCGCGCGTCGGTAAGCGAAGCGTTGCGCAGTCTCGGTACGGGCCCCGCGGCAGTGGTCTTCGTGGCCGCCGTCTTCGTCGCGACGAGGCGGTTGATCTTCATGCCCTGCTCATAGAACTTGGCCTCATAGTCGGTCATCACGCCGACAGGGCCGCGCTCGTGCAGATCGTGTGTGACCTCGGAGAGCTGCCAGCCCTCGTCCTCAAGCTGCTCGATCGACCAGTCAAAAAGGGGGGTGTTGTCGGTTTTGAAATGAATTTGCCCGCCATTCTTCAGCACATCGGCATACAGGCGCAGGAAGGACGGTGCGGTCAGCCGGAGCTTTGCGTCCCGGCTTTTGGGCCAGGGATCGCAGAAGTTGATGTAAATGCGGTCAACCTCATCTTTTGCAAACATCTCACCGAGGTTTTTCGCATCCGCATCGAGGAAGCGCACGTTTTCAAGGCCGCGCCGGGCGATTTTCTCCATGGCGAGGATCATCGCGTCCGGCACCTTCTCGAGCGCAACGTACAGGGTATCGGGCATGGTCTCGGCAGTGTCGGCGGTAAAGCGGCCCTTTCCACAGCCGAGCTCGAGGAACAGTCCGTCGTGACCGGGATAGACCTCGCGCCACTTGCCGCGCAGGGCTTCGGGTTCCGTATCCAGGAAAGCGGCACAGCGCTCCATGCGCGTGTCCAGATTTGATCTTTTTCGCATTCTCAAAGATTATCACACTCCTGAGAATACAGGATAACACAAGCGAAGAAAAACATCAATCATCAAACATGCGGGATGTGCCAAAATACGCTGCAGTCAAAAGTTTTTCTTGCACTGGCGTCCCTGCTGGTGTATACTATTTAAGCCGGTTTTTGAAGCCGGGTCATATCCGGGTGTAGCGCAGCTGGTAGCGCGCGTGGTTTGGGACCACGATGCCGCAGGTTCGAATCCTGTCACTCGGACCATATAGATGTAGAGAAACAAAAGTATTGTGTGATCACATTTTAAAAACAAACCTTTGGTTTAAGTCGCTTTTCGCTTATTTAAGAGAGCGTTTTATAATTGTGATTTTAAACTTGTGTTTTTCTCTAACATCACTGAACTTGGCCGTTTATCTGGCCTACAAAAAGCGGAAAAGGCAGTTACCTGACGATTGCTGTGGTAACTGCCTTTTCTGCTTTAAAAGCCGATTTTCATTTTCCCTACGTCGACCTGATAACGGCCGAGGAGACGACGATACCTGTCTTCATATTCATCTCTTTCTCGTCTGAGCCGTTCATTTTCGCTTGTTAACCTTGCATTGTAGTTTCTGGAGTGGCTTAGTATGTTTTCAAGTTTTTTAATCCGCTGCTCCAGCATTGATACATCCTTTTCAGTTTTAGCGGACTGCTGAAATTCCTCATATCGAAGCAAGATATCCCTCATATATGGCTGCTGAAGAGTGTTTACATGACAACCGAGTTCTTCAGCAATGGCCTTTTTTGTTACAGGTAAGCCAGATTCTCTGAGATAACGAATTGCCTCATCAACGGCTTTTTCCCGGGCTTCTCGTTGTTCCACTCTGAATTCTTTCGCATTTTCCGACGCAAGTTTATTTCCTCTACTCATTTTAACATACCTCCATTTCATTAGCTGAGTTATCAATGATCTTGCTTAGAATACGTGTATACACATCTTTTTGATGGTTAAGGAATGCTATGCTGTTGGGGTTCCCGCCAATGGCTTCAAGTTCGTTAAGACGGTCTGTGAATATCGCGATGTATTCCTCAAGTGGCTCTTGCCACTTTGGATCAACTATAAAGTATTCGCACATTGAGCATGTTTCGAAGATAGGGACACAGGCAGAGTTGACG
The DNA here is from genome assembly GCA_902785985.1 of uncultured Lachnospiraceae bacterium. Taxonomy (GTDB): domain Bacteria; phylum Bacillota; class Clostridia; order Lachnospirales; family Lachnospiraceae; genus Chordicoccus. Next base: position 27,084 of record CADABA010000011.1, on the reverse strand, counting down.
CAGACCGAACCGTCCAGAAGAAGTCGCGTATCGAAATTTTTGCACAATGCGCTAAATTTCTTCTTAGAAATCGCACGTGGCGCGATTTTCTTATCTGTGGGTTCGCTTACAGCATATTGGTCTTCAAGCATTCCTTTTGAGATCTTTGTAAGCTTTTTGGATTCGTCATGTACCGATGCGTAACCATAGCCGCAAGTCTGGGCAATGCTGGAGTGATTGCTCTCTCTCATTGTTTGATATGGAGAAATAATCCCATACTTGAACCGTTCAACTACCGCTGTGTGGCGAAGATCGTGAGAAGTGATGCTGGTTTTAACCCCGGATGCATCTTTGATCCGGTATTTCTCACAGACATCTTTCAGAAACGTATTCACATCTTGCGTTGTGACAAGGCTTCTACCCGTGGGAGAAACAAATAAGAAGTCCTGATGATGACTCTTAAGATTGGTTTGCTGATTACGGGCGTACTCCTGTAATTCTCGGATACAGGAATAAAGATACCCTTCCTCTTGACCGGAAAGCTTTTTGGGATACTGATGGAATTCTGGAACATGATATGGCGTTTCCTTCTGCGTAGGGATGGCAATAGAATAGATTCCAACATCTGGATAGGTGATACAATCAATGGGCATGAATAGAACCTCATTGATGCGATTACTGATCAGTCGGAGGAGCATATAGATTGTGCGGTATTGGAGAGGAATATCGATCTGCGGATCGAAGATATAAGAATCGATCTGCTCAATCGCACAGGCGTCCGGAGCACGCTTCGGTTGCCTTTTTTCTTTCCAACGATGGCTGCAGTCTACAATTCCCGTGCCAGCAATCAGGCCGTACGCCGAACATAGTTCGACCATGTTCCCCAGTGTGGCCATGATTGAGTTTCTTTGCATATTGGAGAAATCATTGTCAGCTTCCAGCGCAGAAACAATGAGTCCGGCCGTAGATGTTCTACAGTTTTCAATTTTCAAATGGGACACAGTTGGCGAGGCATAGGCAAGTCTCTGCAAAACGAGTGCGCGCACAAGGATCGAATCAGTATCACGCTGCAAATCAGGGAATGATACACTGCTGCTACGATGTGAAGATGGAATATGGAGTTTCCATTTGTTATCCATCAGAGCGTTATCAGAGAATTCAGCGAGGGTCTTCTGCATCTGCATAATGTCAGAATCAGAAAAAGATGTTTTTTCTCCGCCGCCGCTGATCACTTGCAGGCAAAGGACATCTTCTTTTGTAACTGTATTCAAGCTTAAAACATCCATTTTTATCTCATAACCACTTCTCTTTCTTGGCGACAAACAATGCGTTGTGGACATTCATCGCAGTTGTTTTTGTTGCATTGTTTATTGTCATTACTTGTACAGTTGCCGTACATAACTGGTTTTGGGGAAATATGATCAGAAGGAAGGATAACATTCTCTTCTTTTTCATATCTGGCTTTGATCTGTTCTCGCATCGGGGCAAAAGCTGCATCATAATGCTGGTGGTATAGCTCAGCTTCATCTTTTGCACTCATTGTGTTGTAGTTTGTAGCTGCGACAGGAGCTGTATTACCAAGAGCTCTTGCCACATCATCTGCAGTAGCGCCGCTTGCAAACATGGCCCGGCCAAACTCAGCCCGGATGCTCATGAAATTGCATTTCACCGGGGTACCATCAGTGCGATACAACGGAGTATCTCTCATAAGTTTTGCAATCTGATCGGCGAAGGTGCTTGGGGTGAGGACGGCCGGCGGTCGTTTTGAACCTGTCCGGTAGTTAGGCGGATAGTAGACCAGCAGGTAGGGCACATCCAATTTGGACCGGATTTCCTTTGTGGATTCAATGTAATCAAATAAAACCTTTACAAATTCATCCGGCAGCTTCCAGCGGGTAAAAGTTGGCCGGTTGCTCATTGTGTGCCGCATTTCCGTCTTCTTGTTCTGCATGACAAGTTCATATCCATCTTCTTTCTGCACAATTGCATATGTCGTAAGTAGACAAATGGAACTGGCACGGGCGCCGGTAAGGATGGCAATTGTGAACGCGATACGAAAATGTGCGGGTAACGAGGAAATTCGGTCTTTGATCAGCTCCAACGCCTCTGCCGTAATCGGAGGCGTATGTTTTCCCTCTGATCGTTTCGGAAGATGGATGTAGTCAAATGGTGATTTGCCGGTTATACCACTTCTTTTAGCGGTAAAGTTATAAAACCGCATCATAACCTGGATGATGTGTCGCTGAGTTTTCTCTTTATACTCGGAACGTTGCGCAAGGCAGCTCTGCAGGTAAAGACAGTCTGTTGGCTGGATATCGAGTATGGAATTGAGATGAACGCCTGACTCCGTAAGGATTCGAAGTCCGGAATCAATGTAATACCAGTTGTCATAAACCAAAACAACATACTCAGTTTGAGATGTGATCCGAATCTGCGCAACGTTTCTCAAAAAATTGCGTACTTCTTGGTTGATTCCTTCACTGTGGTGGAACGCCACTGTGCGCCTAAAAGGATTGTTGGCCCTTAGGTAATACAGGATCCACTGGCTTTTGTCAGACATCAGCTCATCAACAGAAGAACTGACCAGATACTCAGTCGCTTCTGGAATCACGCTCTCGACGGCAGCCAACAATTCATATGCAGGAGTAAGATCCCGGAGATTATTGTTAAAAACAGATTTGAATAGTTTCCTCGGCGTAGGGAGTTCTCGGTTATCTACATACTGTTTCCGCGCATATGAAATAAGCAACTCTCTTGACTGATCCATATAAAGCGCTGCCATGATCGATAAAACCGCCTTGCCACCCAGCAGGCCGATAACAGGATCAAGCATCTCAATTTGACTATGGACCAAAGCCTCTTGTATCGTCCTGACGGCATCATGGATGGACTGAGCATTTAATGTCAATGCTCGGCTTGATGTACAGAAAGATACGGGTATGCTGTTAATAAGGTATGTGACGGTATTGTTCTCTTGCGCCACATATTCCACTCTCACGCCGTCAGCATCACATGACAGCTTTCGGATGATGTTTCTGGAATTACGGGCACTCTGACTGTGATAAACATATGGCTTCCCAGTCTTTCCTGCGGCAACCATACGATGCCGTTCCAGAATGGCTTTTTTCTTGCAGGCCGCACCGATCTGGGATCCTTTTAAAAAGAAAGGACTGTTTTCGAGATGTGAGCTTACAACGAAGCCTAAGTATTCATAAAAGACGCCTAGTAGCATGGAGTTATAGGTGATTTTCTCTTTTGCGTATACCTCCCATGCGACTACGGCTTCATTAAGACAAAACACATCAATCATGCGGATGATATTTGTTCCTGCCAAATGAAACCGACCGGATGAAATAGGTTGTGAGCAGGAAATCAGGTGGAGTAGCATGTCAAGATCTGCTGAAATCAGTGCGGGCGAGTACAGGGTTTTGGGATTTCCTTTCCGCGTAAGCGTAATTTCACGCCCATCGATCATCATGGTAACTGTCAGCCGGTCTTCTCGAATGATTTCGATTTCATGCATTATGTTTCCTCCGGTAATTCTGTGCTGTGGTTGCTTGTAAAAGAGAAGAAATCGGTCTGGAACTGGTCAATAATGGGGGACGCGGTCTGCGCCCTGGTCAAGATATCATAGTTATCCAAGCACTGTAGGCTTGACCAGTCCATTTGCTTGCAAAAATCATCATCGGTAAGCGTAGGAATACCTTCAGACTGTTGCTTCTTCTGATAGCTCCGCAAAGCAGCCGCAAATGTGGATCGGCCTGCGTGAGTGTGTACCTCTGTCAATCCGAGTTCGGGATGCTTTTTTCTGACTTGTTCAGCCGCGGCAATCAATGCTGCGCGGTATGCAGAATATGTGACGGGTTTTCCATTTCTCCCCAGAAACAGATATTCACTGGTAGAACCCGTTTTACTCACCGTCACACTTCGCTCCTCAATGAGATATGTGTAGATCAACTCTGCGAGATAGGCCGGTAGATGTGCGCGATGATTGCGCCCGGTTTTAGTACGCGTTGGCATGATGTACTGTTCTTTTGCATTGTAAGTCATCGTAGTGATGGACAATGCGGAGTCTACACGATGGCCGGTCATAACCGTGTCCAAAAAAATGCAGCGATATACCAGCGGCAGTTCTTTTGCCAGAGCATCAATCTGATCTTTGGTGTACCATTTTGTATAAGAGAACATACTATTACTGATGACAGCATTCTTGTTAGGCAGAAATTCCTTACGCATCAGCGGGATCGTAGTAATACATCTGCGTTCTTTTTTGTTCTTCAAAACATAAAGAGCATTCTTGTCTGTCATCAGCAAAGAGCTGTGGATGGGGATTCCGTGCACGTGAAGGTCATCAAACAGATCGCCAATGATCGTGATATAAGACAGAATCGTCTTGTATGCTTTGCCTTCTTCCACATACGCCTCAGTCAGATAATCAAAAATGTGCCCGCGTGTAATTTCCTCAATCTCAAGGCCGCGGTCGTACATCTCATTGAGCAGGCTTGCAATCACATATGCACCGGTAGAGCAGGGATGTGCGCTCTTTTTCTGCTTCAGTATCAAATGTTTATTGAGATCAGTTGCCGGTAGTCGGTCACGAAGAATCAAGAAGCAAGTATAGTCACCCTTGATCGATTTGATGACGGCTCTTTCAACGGAATATAACGAAGTGTTTCCTTCATACGGTGAGATATTGATATCCATTTAGCTCTCCATTTGCTCTGTGTTTTCATTTTTTGTTCAGTTGCCAAATGCAAGCTCACATAAAATTTACTGTTGCCATTTCAAAATCGCTAGTCGATTAGTGTGCAAATGTGTCATAGAAGAGAATAAAACAGTAATAGGGCCACCTGATGGCAGCCCTATTATCAATCTGATATGCCTTTATTGTTGTAACCCAATGATATAGTCATGCCAGATTTTCCCGTATTTTTCAGATTCTGCTTGATCCGCAATCAGGTCAGAATATGGGCCAAGATAGCTTAAGCCAAGTTTCAGTGCATAGATATAGTCTCCGAACTGGTCTTCTTCTCTGTCCATTCTGATTTCCGGACTACATGTCTGTTCAAGTAACGCTATTGCCTCATCTGGAACTGATTCTCCTGTATCCAATAGCATTGCGACCGCTTCATAAGAAAACGATTCAATAACAGCATCATCTGTGCTCGTTGCGCTGACAGCCCAAACCGAACTATCTTCATCGGAAAAGCATTCAACCCCACTTGATATCACGACTCGCGGGAAAACCATGGTCAGGGCAATACCTGACGGACGGCTCATGATAGTGAATTCGCTCAGAACATGGTTTAAGATCTCTTCACAGCGATGAACATGGGAAAGCGATGCTTTTCCGCCTTCAAGAAACATAGAAGAAAGAAATGACAATGCTTTCATGATATATGCTGGATTCCCGTTTAGATGATCTGTCAGCACGGAAGCTATATATAGCAGGTCGGCCTCTTTGCCGGAAGCGATATAATACGGTTTGTGATTAGGACCTTCTATGTATTTTTCACGTTTGAGCTTGGCTATCTCATTTATTCGACTAATTACTTCGTCGACAACGTAATCCCAACTCGTGCTGTCTGTCTCCAAGAGATGTTGTCTGATGTTTTTCAAAACATACCCCATCCCTTTACAGTCTGTTGCGTCAGCGAGTGCTCCAATTAGATCTTGAAGAATTGTGTCCATAGCCACCTCCATAAGTTGATAAATTCTCTACTCGCAATTATAGCAGCCGGACTCCTTTTCTGTCAACAAAAAGTTGAGAAATAACCAACTTCATGCAATTTGAGAATTCTTCCTTGTCTGGCGCAATGGAGAGTGGTAAAATGACGACATAGCTTCAGAGGTGGTGCTAAAAATGAGCGAGATGGGGAATCGAATAAAGAAAAGAAGGCAACAGCTTAAACTCACGATGGAAGAGCTCGCGACTGCTGTAGGATACTCATCTGCCACGCGAAAAACCATTATCTTTAACATAGAGAACGGAAAGAATGATATTTTGCTTTCCCGCCTGCCGGTGTTCGCAAACGTCCTGAAGACAAACATCTATTATCTTCTCGGCATGACTGAGAATGACAGCTTGACCGATCAGGAAGTGATTAGTCTAATGGATCAGACTTCCACTGAGAGCATCGAGAATACCGTATCAGATAAAGTTTGATTCAGAAGCGTTGACAATCACAACGCACAAAAGTAAAATTGTAATAGACGACGAAACCCAACTCTTTGCTTCATTGAGTTGGGTTTCGTTCATTTTTATGTGATGAAAGGGGATCTTTCATGAGAACTAATATGAAATTATGGCCTGTAAAGAGGCTGCTTTGCCTGGCTCTGTGCATTCTGATGCTGGTTGGTATTGCTATGCCGTCCATGGACGCGTTTACATGGGCCGGTATGGAGTCTCTTCTCGGCAGACTCTTCGGTGTGACGGAAGCACTGGCAGCGCCAGCTGATGGGGCTACTATAGATGAGAGTGGGACATATGGAACCTGTTCATACGATATTTACTCCGATGGAACGATGGTCATCCGCCCAACAAACGGAACAATAGGAACATGGGGACCAAACGATTACGAGCCACCATGGTATGGAAATAGTGCTATCACATCTGTTGAATTCAGAGGAACAATTCGCCCAACGACATGTGATTCATTATTCTATGGCCTATATAGTCTTGAAAGCATCGATTTCACGGGTTTTGATACGAGCAATGTGACAGAAATGTGGGGAATGTTCTGCGGTTGTTCCTCGCTCACAAGCCTTGATGTCAGCAGTTTCAATACGAGTAACGTGACAAACATGAACTACATATTCTCCGGCTGTGAAGCTCTTACAAGTCTTGATGTCAGCAACTTTGATACGAGCAACGTGACGAGTACGTGGTGTATGTTTGAAAACTGTTACTCACTCACAAGTCTTGACGTCAGCGGGTTCAACACGAGTAATGTAAATGATATGACTAACATGTTCTACCACTGCGAATCGCTCACAAATCTTGATGTAAGTAGATGGGATACAAGCAAGGTAGTGAGCATGAGTAAAATGTTCTACAACTGCGGGCTTACTAGTCTCGATGTCAGCAGTTGGAATACAAGCAATGTAACAGATATGACTGCCATGTTTGCTGGATGCGGATCGCTCACCAGCCTAGATGTCAGCAGATGGGATACGAGTAATGTGACGAGTCAATACGACGATGAAATGGACTCCGGGCTTTTTGCTGGATGTTCCTCGCTCACAAGCCTTGATCTCAGTGGATGGGATACGAGCAAGATGACGGATATGAGCAGCATGTTCACTGGATGCACCTCACTCACAAGCCTTGATCTCAGTGGGTTTGATACGAGCAATGTGACAGATATGCGATATATGTTCTCCAACTGTTCTTCGCTCACCAGCCTTGATGTCAGCGGTTTTGATACAAGCAATGTGACGGGTATGGGCAGCATGTTCAAAGGCTGCTCCAAACTCACTAGCCTTGATTTGAGTAGTTTTGATACAAGCAATGTGACGAATATGGGTACCATGTTCAACAGCTGTTCCTCACTCACAAGCCTTGATGTCAGCAACTTTGATACAGGCAATGTGACGAACATGATCAATATGTTCTCCGGCTGCGCTGCACTCAACACAATAAAGATAGGCGAGGATTTTGCCTTTAATGGAAAAAACATTACGTATGTGAACTATAAGGCTTTACTTCCCACACCACCTTCCGCAACGACAACTGGAAAGTGGATTCTTGAAGACGATACCGATGGTGGATCTGCAATGACGCCAGAACAGATGCGCGATGCAGGACTCGTTCCGGCTGGTACATGGGTCTGGCAGGAGAAACCGACAAAGTACACCGTCATCTATCATTACAATGACGGAACGGGAAGTACCAACACAGAGAAGTACGTTGCAGCCGAAGCTGCCACGTTATCGTCTACATATCCAGCTCGCTTTAATAAGATTGTGACTTCCTGGAACACTGCAGAAGATGGAACTGGGACGAGTTATGAGCTGGGCGCTACGATTCCTGCCAATACCTACGCAATTGGAGACGTTGTCGATCTGTACGCCGTTTGGGAAGACAACACATCCTTCACGAACGTCAGCGAGGGCGTATACCAATTCCAGATCCCAGGAAATGCGCAGATCAAGCTGGACGGCCTTCCGGCTGGAACGGTCTATCGCGTATCCGAGATGCTCCCGAACGGCTGGATCCTTGTAAACCAGAGTAATAGCTCCGGCAGCATTGGTCCACTTACGAACTCCGTTTCGACATTCATCAATAAGTATATGCCGGAGAGCGCTTCCGCTGCGATTTACGCAACCAAGACGATGGACGGCGCACCGGCGACTGAGGATATGGCCTTTGAGTTTACGCTCAAGGAAGGCGAGAATGTCATCCAGACGGTCACAGCAGCGAATGGCGCTGTCCTGTTCGACCCGATCATCTACACTTCCGCAGGAACTCATGTCTATACGATCGTGGAGAACTGGGAGACCTACTCCGGTCCTCTGGACGCATCTGGCGTTACATTTGATACGCACGTGGAGACTGTAACCGTTGAGGTTACGGACGACGGGGAAGGAAAGCTCTCAGCAGAGGTAACCTATGATGCAGACGGCCCCGCATTTGCAAACCGCACAAACCCCGGTGACTTGATCATCACAAAGAATGTTGTTGGTCAGACAGCCGCAAATGCCGATGATACCTTTACGTTCACCATTCGGATCAAGAGCCCTACGGGCGGAGATATCAATTCGGCAAGCATAGAGATCGGTAAACTCCCGACTGCGGAACAGTCGCCGGAGCCGACACCGTAAAAAGACCAGAGATATTAGAAAAGAACAGGCTTTCTGATGCATCTGCACGGAAGGCCTGTTCTATTTGCTTTCTGTATCCGATAATATCGCATGATACGCGATAAGCCTGGCTATATCTTCTCGCAACATGCGACAGTACATCTTGATTTATCTATATAAATGAAGTATAATTATAGTATAACACAGAGAGGTATTGTGCCATGACTGATATACAGCAGAAAACAGCAGCAAAAGCTTTCGCAAAATACTGGGAAGGCAAGGGATATGAAAAGGGAGAAAGCCAGCCGTTCTGGATTTCTCTGCTTCGTGACGTCTTTGACGTGGCCGAACCCGAGAAGTATATCAAGTTCGAGGATCAGGTCAAATTGGATACCTCAACCGGTTTCATTGACGGCTTCATCTCCGAGACTCATGTCATGATTGAGCAGAAGGGCGCCGGCAAGGATCTGAACAAGGCAATCAAGCAGTCCGACGGGTCGCTTCTGACTCCTTTTCAGCAGGCCAAGCGCTACTCGGCCGAGCTGCCGTATTCAGAGCGCCCGCGTTGGATCATCACGTGCAATTTCCAGGAGTTCTTTGTATATGACATGGAGAATCCTCGCGGCGAGCCGGAGAAGATCAAGTTGGCCGATTTGGAGAAGGAATACTACCGCCTGTCCTTCCTTGTGGAAAAGGGAAGCGTACATCTGCAGCGTGAGATGGAGATCTCTATCAAGGCCGGCGAAGTGGTTGGGCTTCTCTACGACGGCCTGTTGAAGCAGTATAAGAATCCGGATGATCCGGAGACGCTCAAGCACCTGAACAAGCTCTGTGTGCGTCTGGTATTCTGCCTGTATGCGGAGGATGCCGGTATCTTCGGGAAGCACTTGATGTTCCATGACTACCTGAAGCAGTTCTCGGCGAACCAGCTCCGCAAAGCTCTGACGCAGCTTTTCAAGGTTTTGAATCAGAAGCCGGAAGAGCGTGATCCCTATCTGGCAGACGATGATCCGATGCTTGCAGCCTTTCCCTATGTCAACGGCGGCCTGTTTGCTGACGAGACCGTCATCATCCCTCCGTTCAACGACGAACTGAAAACGCTGCTGCTCCAGCGTGCCTCTGCTGATTTCGACTGGTCTGAAATCAGCCCAACTATTTTCGGCGCCGTGTTTGAATCTACCTTGAACCCGGAGACACGCCGCAGCGGCGGTATGCACTACACCAGCATCGAGAACATCCATAAGGTCATCGATCCGCTGTTCCTGAATGATCTGAAGGCGGAATTCGAGAACATCCAGGCAATCGACGTATGGAAGACGAAAGAGAAGAGCCTGCTTGCATTTCAGCGCAAATTGGCTTCTTTGGAGTTCCTGGACCCAGCGGCTGGCAGCGGCAACTTCCTGACGGAGAGCTATCTGAGTCTGCGCCGTCTTGAGAATGCGGTCATCACTGAGCTGCACCGTGGACAGATCAGCATGGATGCTGTTACGGAGCCGATCCTGGTCAGCATTTCCCAGTTCCATGGCATTGAGATCAACGATTTCGCTGTCACCGTCGCCAAGACAGCGCTCTGGATTGCAGAGAGCCAGATGATGAAGGAGACCAGCAAGATCCTTGTTATGGATCTGGACTTCCTTCCGCTGAAGACCAATGCTAACATCGTCGAAGGCAACGCCCTGCGCATCGCCTGGGAGAGCGTGGTGGATAAGGCCAGGCTGAACTACATCATGGGCAATCCGCCGTTCGTTGGGGCACGCTGGATGAGTAAAGAACAGAAGTCTGACGTTCTCAGTATTTTTGGACCTGATTGGAAAGGCGTTGGAGATTTAGACTATGTTTCTTGTTGGTATAAAAAAGCTACTGAATATATAAGCAGCACAAATATCCTTTGCGCATTGGTTTCAACCAATTCAATTACTCAGGGTGGAGCCGTTGCAATTCTTTGGAAGCCTTTATTTGCAACAGGGATACATATTGATTTTGCCCACAGAACTTTTCGCTGGGACAGCGAGGCATCGCTTATAGCTCATGTTCATTGTGTAATCATTGGATTTAGCGCTGGTGCAAAACGCAAAGACTTAATTATCTATGAAAATGGGCAAATGAAAAAAGCAGCAAATATCAACGGATATTTGATAGATGCAGATGATGTTTTTGTTGAAAACAGAAATCGTCCAATTTGCCATGTTCCTGCCATTGCAATGGGAAACCAACCAATTGACGATGGACAATACTTATTTGAAAAAGCAGAAATGGACGAGTTTCTTATCAAAGAACCGTCGGCAAAGCCTTATTTCCACCCGTGGTATGGATCAAGAGAGTTTATTAACCGGAGTCCTCGTTATTGCCTCTGGCTTGGAACTTGTTCACCTGCTCAGCTTAGAAAAATGCCTGAATGCTTAAAAAGAGTTGAGGCAGTCCAAAAATATAGGGAAAATAGTCCTCGAGAATCCACTCGAAAGCTTGCTGCAACACCAACAAGATTTCAGACAGAGAATATGCCTCATGGTAATTATATCGTAATACCCGAGGTGTCATCACAACGAAGGCGCTATGTCCCCATGGGCTATATGGATGATTCTGTCCTTTGTAGCAATAAAGTTCGCCTTATGCCCGAAGCATCTCGATTTCACTTTGGGGTATTGGAATCAAATGTTCATATGGCGTGGATGAGAACGGTTTGCGGAAGATTGAAGAGCGATTATGATTATTCTATCAAAATCGTTTATAATAATTTTCCGTGGCCCACCCCCACGCCGGAGCAGACGATCAAGATTGAGCAGACGGCACAGGCCATTCTGGATGCCCGTGCGCTCTATCCTGATGCCAGTTTGGCTGATCTCTATGATGAACTGACCATGCCCCCTGAGCTGAGGAAAGCTCACCAGGCGAACGACAAGGCAGTTATGGCGGCATACGGTTTTCCGATCAAGGACTTCACCGAGAGTGATTGTGTGGCTGCGTTGATGAAGCTGTATCAGGAACTCACGGCAAAGGAAGGTGACTGATATGGCCAGAGCAAAGAAAGACGGCGAAAAGATCAGCTTCTATGTGGATCGCCAGGTCATGGAAGATCTCCGTGCGTATGCTGAGGAAAAGGGCCAGACTGTAACGATGGCCATGGAGAGGATTCTGCGGACGCATCTGGACGAGGAGAAAGCCAATAAGTCCACCAAGGACAAATAATGAGTCGTTGAGGGGTATGAGTCATGGATGAGAGACCTGTATATTCTATACCAGTCCCAATTATCGATATCAAGGAAGAAAACTCTATTGATACTCTGAATGCCAGGTATGAGAAGCTCTGTAAACCGAATATGCTTGGCAAAGCAGGGAAAGCGGTATCGAAGGTAGTTCCAGATGCAGTAAAGAATATCGCAAAAAATCTGGGTAGCACCATCTCCGAACAGGAATTGTTCACACAGGTAATGAAAGTCATCGTATCCAGCTTCAAATTGATCGAGGAAACTGCTGCAAAATACACGATCCCGCGGAGTACGATTATCAAACGCGTCAATAAGACTGTAAAAGGTAACACCATTACCAGAGCTGAGGAAATATGCCTGGCTCGGAGCTACGACATATCGAGGTTGGTAAACAACTACAGGACCGGGGATCTGGCCATTGCCCTGGCCGAAGGCGCCGGAACGGGTGCCTTTGGCTTTGCCGGCCTTCCGTTTAACCTGGTACTCTGCATGTTTATCTGCTATCGTGCGGTCCAGTCCGTCGCGATGTTCTATGGCTATGACGTGAAAGAAGATCCATCGGAGCTCATCATTGCAAGCGATGTTTTCATGAACGCGCTGAGCCCATCAACAGCAAATGCCAATGAGGTTTCCAGCACGATCGTGAAGATCATGACTTTTGCAGAGGCGCAGAGCTTAAAACAGGCAACAAAGAAAACATATGCCGAGATGATTTCAAAAGGTGGTACCAGCCTTCTCGTGGTTCAACTGAGAGCTCTTGCCAACAACGCGGCGAAGAAAGCTCTTGATGAGGCTGGTGTCAAAGGCCTGGAGAGCAGTGCGTTCAAGGCGGTATTTGAGCAAATTGGGAAAGGCCTTGGGAAGAAGTCTGTCGGCAAGATGATCCCGGGAATATCAGCTGTCATTGGAGCGGCATTCGATATTTCTCAGATGAACACGGTCATTTCATACGCTGATGTGTTCTACAACAAGCGGTTTCTACTTGAAAAAGAGCAAAGAATTAACGCCTTGGTGTATCCGATGGATGTAATCGTTGTGGACGACAATCCTGACGAGAATAATGAGTAAAGCCTAACAAAAACGCTATGGATATAGAGATTATTGCAACTTCGTATTTGAAAGAAGCTATAGCCACTACGGATAGACTCTCGCCATTTATCAACGAAGGCGACAAAGAACCGTCTTGGGATGGCCACATCTATCTCTATTCAAATGCACGCAAGAAGAAGGCCGGGGTCAAAAAGATCCCAGTTCAAGTCAAAGGCGCCGTCAAAGATTCTCATCCGGAAAAAATCACTTACAGGATGGGACTAGATGACATTGATAATTACCTCCGTGATGGTGGTGTTATTCTGTTTGTCGTCTATATCAGCAAAGACGGAAAACGCAAGCGGATCTACTACGAAAGTCTGCTGCCTATCAAGATCAGGGTCTTGAAAAGTCAGAATGCAGGCAGAAAAACAATCCCAGTCGAATGCAAACCGTTCCCAACTGACCCGGAAAAAATGGTGTCCATCTGCATGAACTACTATGAAGACATGCAGAAACAACGCAGCTTTGCCCTTCGAGAATTAAAGTCCATTGAGGAATTGGAAAATGAGGGTGTTCTTGAAGGGCTCACGATGTCAGTCCTTACTTTCGGGCATCAAAAGGATGATATGCGAAGCGTGTTACTTCAGAGCACCCCTTACCTTTATGCAAAGATCAAGGGGAGCGATGCTCCGCAACCGTTAGAGATGATTCCGTTGGGCATTCAAATCCCGGAAGAAGTAAAGCATAATATCTCTGTTGGCGGAAAAACCTATTATTCCTTCGCACGCAGAATCACAAGTGCTGAACGCGTAGAATACTGCATTGGCCAGAGCTTTCGGATAATTGGTGAAGGTCAGAAATTCAGCTTTAATTACACCATTACGAAGAATCTTGTTGATGCGATCACTGATATAGAGTTTATGATCGCATTCATCGAGCATGGTGAGCTGCAGATCAATGACATAACTCTTCCGGCTGCTGTCGCAAATGCCGGTTGGGCTGATCGATTGCCAGTACTCAGAGAACAGCTAGAGTATTATAAAAAGGTCAAGGCGATCCTGGATGCTCTTAAGCTCGATCCTCATATAATCATTCAAAAAACCACAGATGCTGATGTGCGGAATACCGAACGGCTTTATCGAGGCATAGTTCAAGGTAAGGCTGTCGAAAACCTTAAAGCAGATATTCCGATTGCCGCCAGAATGGACTATTATGGCAAAAAGCTTATTCTCGCTTTTGCTAAGGTCGATGATGCCGGTACATACAATGTGTATGATTTCAATTCCGCCCCGATATGGTTTGCTTATGATGATAGGGGAAAACAGCTGTTCACTTCTCGATATGATATTCTTGACGCTGACAATTACCTCGACTTCGCCAACATTGATCTCGACAGGCTGGTTGAATCATATCAAGAACTCTCTGAGTACAAGCACATTTTCGGGTGCGCAAACCAAACCGTGTTAAAGCTATTGTCTGCCTATGACAAAAGCAATGATGCTCGCGCTGATCTGTTGCAATGTGCATATAATCTTGCAAGCTGGCTGGTCGGTCTTGATATTTCTGAGGAAGATCTCTCCACAGCAATACGAAAGATCAATTTATGGCAAATACTAAAACGAATGGGCAAGCTGACCGAAGAAGACCAAATTGAGATCTTTCAATTTGCGGATGACGCTTCCCAAGAAGAGGTTGTTCGTGTTGGAGCATATTTAGTTTTAGATAATATGATTGCTGCAAAAGCACACTTCAGCAGGATCCCCGAAGAGCAAAAAGGCCTTCTAAGAGATTATCCAATCTTCCGCTACTGGAAAACAACGATAGCAAGTACTTGACTGTGAGGAGATAGAAATGGAGATCGAGAAATACGTACCAAACTCATTGTCCGTAGGGGCCATTCTCGGCCTGATTGCCAGTGGGGATATTGCTATTCCTGAGATTCAGCGTCCTTTTGTGTGGAAGAAGACGCAAGTTCGCGATTTGCTGGACTCGCTCTATAAAGGATACCCCACTGGATATCTGATCATCTGGAAGAACCCTGATGTTCGTCTGAAGGACGGGAAGATGTCTGCTGGCAAGAAGATCCTGATCGATGGGCAGCAGCGCGTTACGGCACTGATGACGGCGATTGCGGGCATTCCTGTCACCAACAGCAATTATCGGAAAGAGCGTATCAAAATCGCTTTTGATCCGTTTCAGGCCTTCTCAGAAGATCGTGATGCTGAAATCTTTGCCGTACAGGATTCCAGCCATCTTCGGAGCAAGAGGTGGATCCCGGACGTGGCAGAAGTTTTCAAGAACGACTTCTCGGTCTTTTCCTTCATCACAAACTACTGCAAAGACAATCCCGATATGCAGCCAGAAACGCTGGACAAGGTGCTCACAAAGCTGCGCTCCATTGGAAACCGGATGATCGGTGTGATTGATCTCTCCGAAACTCTGAATATCGATATTGTGACTGATATCTTCATTCGGATCAACTCCAAGGGGACCGCACTCAGCCAGGGCGACTTCGTCATGTCCAAAATCGCAGCCGATGAAAACTATGGCGGAACCGATCTGCGCAAGGCTATCGACTACTTTGCACATCTGTCGAGAGTCCCGTCCTTCTATGACCGCATCAAAGAGGATGACACAGCCTTTACACAGACTGATTATTTCAGCAAGATCGCGTGGCTCAGAAACGAGATCGAAGACGTTTATGATCCTGATTACGATGACGTTCTCCGTGTCGCCTTCATGCACAAGTACCCCAGAGCCAAGCTGTCGGACCTGGTGAGTCTGCTCTCCGGCCGTGATTTTGAAACCAGGGAATACAAAGAAGAAATCATAGCCGATACCTATACCAAGCTTAGAGATGGCGTCATGAATGTGTTTAGCGAATATAACTTTAAGCAGTTCATGATCGCAATCAGAAGTGCCGGATTCATCTCCAAAAAGCTTGTCAATTCTCAGATGGCTCTGGATTTTGCTTATACACTCTATCTGATTCTCACCCAGAGCCATGAGGTCTCTACCGGTGAGGTTAAGCGTCTGGTGCAGAAATGGTATGTACTTTCAGTTCTCACCGGCCGATACAGCAATTCTCCCGAATCTGCTTTTGCCCGCGATATTCGCCTGATCAACGAGCAGGGTGTCGTAAAGACGCTGCAGAACATCGAGGCAGCTACACTATCTGAAACATTCTGGAATGTTGCTGTCGTGCAGAATCTGATCATGACGTCCACCAACAATCCTACATATCTGGTGTTCCTTGCTGCTCAAGTCATGATGAACGATGTTTCGCTGCTGTCCAACAATGTCCTCGTCAGGGAACTGATCGACGGTGGTGACGTGCATCACATCTTCCCCAAGGAGTATTTGAAGCAGAATCAGTATGAGAAATCCCAGTACAACCAGGACGGAAACTACGCTTATCTTGACACACAGGTGAACAAGTCTATTGGCAAGAAGGCTCCCAACGTGTACTTCCCAGAGGCAAGGGAGCAGTGCAGGACCGGCGTCATCACAATCGGTTCTATCACAGATTACGATCAACTGCTTGCAAACCTGGAAACGAACTGTGTCCCGATCGATGTTTTTGATATGGACCATACACGGTATTCAGAGTTCCTTGAAAAGCGCCGTGTTATGATGGCTAAGAAGATCCGCGCATACTACGAGGCTCTGTAAGTGAGAAAAAGGACGAGCACGGAAAATCCATGCTCGCCCAAATATAAAAGCCGGGAAGAATCCTGGATAAGGAGACCGGGCAATTGTGGCCCGATCCCAACGAAGTAAATATAGCGGAGATAAGACCAGCTGTCAAGGTCAAGAGGAGACGCACGTATGAACTTTGACAATCTTCATGAACTGATTAACCGTTACGAGCAGAAAATGCCCCTGTTGTACGATGAAAAGACCAATGACGAACTTTTCAAGTGGCGCGCTATGAAAACATGGCAGGAAAACTGGTTTAAGCCGGCAGACGCCTTCAAATCTTTTGTGGATCGTTTTAACGCCTCTCGGAAAGAATTCTCTTTGATCATCGATAACAGCCGTATGCATCCCAGCAACGGTGTAGTCAAGCTCTGGGAGAAAGAACCTGAGACGGTTGAGCACCTTTTCTGTGATGTTCTGTTTGCCGATGCCCATGGCGACGTTGCTGCGGTTCAGAACAACATGGATCGCTTCTTGACAGAATATGATGAGCTGCGCCAGCGGCACTTCGCGTCGAATTGGTCTTATAAGCAGGATCGCCACTCGGCTTCAGTGTTCCTCGCTATGGTTGATCCCTCATTCAACTACATTTTCAAGAGCAGCGAAGCCGCGGCGATGGCCAAGTACATAGACTTTGGGTTCAATATCGGAGCCGGAATGACATTCAGTCTCCCGAACTATTATAAGCTCTGCGATGCGATTGTGGAAGCGATCGGTGAGCACAAAGAGTTCTGGGAAAAGCACTGTGATTACATGGATGCCCGCCATTACCGGGATGAAAGCAAGCACCTTCTCGCTTTTGATCTTATGTACTGTTGCAGAACGTATGGATATTACAAAGGCCTGACCGTTCCATCAACCGGAAAAACGATTCGCAAAAGCGGCGGAGCGCCGACAGCTGAGGAGCTTGCGTCCAAGGAAGAAGCCAGGCTGGACAAGATAGCGACCATGCAGGACGAGATTGATCAGTTGGAACGCAGCTATGATGGCTGTGAGGATATCTCGCTCGTTGGTGTGCAGGTGACGATGAACCAGCTCGGCAAGGGAACTGTTATTGAGCAGGATATGAATCGGATCAAGGTCGCTTTTGAGGCTGTGGAGAAATCCTATATTCTGGATAAGAAGTTTATAGCCAGGCCGAAATTCGAAAATGACGAGGAAGTCGTGTCTGCGTTCACGGTATATGCTCGTGCAAGAGAAAGGATCTCATTCCTGGAAACGCAGATCGCTTCGCTGGAAAAATGAACACTTATAATATTTTGAGCACAGGGACATGCTGTCGAGATTTATTTCCCCACATGCGCGGAGAGGTATGTGTGTGCGAAAGAAGGCTAATGATAATATGTTCATATTCATGACGAGGGATTTTTGGGATGAGCATAGAATACCACGCGAATTAGTTCATACAAAATTCGTCGAATACTTGGGCGAGAGTAACCGCACAATTGACTCGACAGAAGAGGCAATAAGCTTTGTTCGGGTAATTATAGATCATCTCCAGAATAAGTTTGTAAATCAGATTAGAAAAGAAGGTTCCAGTCTTTTTATCAGCAAGCTATATAATATCTTTGATTGGTGTTTTCAGACCTATATGTCCGAGAAGAATAATAGGAAGGAACTTGTCAAGCTGAACGTCGCAGAAAGCGCCATGAATGAAACTCTCGAAGAAAACAAGAGTATCTCCTTGAACATAATCAGCTCCATCAATCTTTGGCTGGAAAATGCACTGTTATTTCAAAGTGACACAGAGTCTTTTTCCGACAGAAAACCCGACGTTGAAAATGAACTAATTGTTGATTTGTACATATATGGTCTCCTCTCAAGAGCGCTTTCCTACCTATCACTAAGCAAAAATCATGCAAATTTAGATTTGTTCTATGGTATTGAGATTACACCGTATGAAAATGTGCCAGTTAACACGCTAAGATATCATCCAGTTATTTATTTCAATCCACTTTTGATTGGAAACCAAGATGTGTTTTCTGTGTCTGTGGATGATTATAAAAACCTTAATAACAGTGAGTTTGGCAAAGGATTCACGAAAGAGTACGGACTAGACTTGCTTTTATCGCTGCGAATTTTCAAAACAATCCAGGTATATGTGATGAAAGAGGGCCAGCAATCAATCGTAGTTATAAACAAGCACTCATTTTTAGAAATAATACAAGATTACTCCAAACAAGAAATTGATGCCGAAAAGTTTTTTGACGCGTTTGTCTTAACAGAAAAGCAAATAAAAAGCCAATTGAAGAAAGATGAGCCAATTGTTTGGAGAATGAATACCAATAAATATCGACACGAACTGCGTCCTTTCTTATGTCTAAATAACGATAACCTCATAATCTCATATCAGGGATTGGAACAATCCATTCATATATGGCTATCATATTTTGCAAATGGTGGAATGATATACTCAAACGCTAAAGACAGTTTGACTACAGCTATTGAAAAACGGAATGATGAGCTTTCTAAGGAGCTTGTGCAGATAATAAGGAAAAAACTGAACGATCATTTCATTCCAGGTTTTGATGAAATTGATGTGCAATATGATAGAATCTTCGGTCCAAAAGAATGCAATTATGGCGACTATGATTTAATATTCTATGCTAAAGACGAAAATGAACTTTTTCTCATAGAAGCAAAATACTTTTCTGATTCTCTTAGTAATAGCGGAGTGATCACTGATTACGAGAAACTATTCAAGCCTAACGGCTATTATGAGCATTGTAGAAAAAGGTACGATTTAGTCTTACAAAACCCTGATTGCATAAAGCGGTTCATAGGGGTATCTGGGAGCCTTAAAGTACACTTCCTGTTTATTTCTTCAAAACCACTTGAAATTGAATTTGAGGATAAAGATGGAATTGTAGCGTTCCCGTGCCTTAAAATCTTCGATAAGTATTTGGAAGGAAAACTAATCTCTGAAGATGGTGAAAAGACCATTCGACCGATACATACGCTTTAAAACATGCATATCAGATAGTGGAAGACTTTGGGCAGTCCAATGATATCTGAGCAGGCGCTAATCTAATTCTTGATAATCAGTTTGCAGCAGAAAAGTATTATGAGCAGCTTCCTGCTGATGTTCAGAGTGAATTCAGAGAATACCCGATCTTTCGATATTGGAAAGAGGGGTAAAAAAATAATCTGAATGCAAAGTTTTCACTATACTCTTGGGGGTGAATGCGATAAAAGCTAAACATTCCATCGCAGAGAACACATCCTTAATGCAGGAGTGGGACTATGCAAAGAACAATGCTCTGAATCTTTTGCCGGAAAAGTTAGGAGAGAACAGCAGTAAAGTTGTATGGTGGCGATGCCCCAAAGGCCATGAATACGATATGCGTATTACGCAAAGAACTCGTGGTCAGGGCTGTCCTTACTGCTCAAACATTCGCGTCCTCGCTGGCTTTAATGATCTGGCGACAACACATCCGGAACTGATTAGCCAGTGGGATTATGATAAGAATGACTTGCAGCCCAATGCGGTCACACATGGTTCACATGAAAAAGTCTGGTGGAAATGCGAACAAGGCCACAGCTATCAGCAGGCAATAAACAAAAAGACATCACGAAAAACCGGATGTCCCGTTTGTTCTGGACACCTCACGATCTCTGGTGTAAATGACTTCGCAACTGTCTACCCTGAGCTTGCAAGAGAGTGGCATCCGGCTAAAAATGAAGATCTCCTTCCGTCAGATATTTCTAAGAAAAACGGGAGAAAAGTGTGGTGGATCTGCAAATATGGGCATGAATGGCAAGCAACTCCTCATGATAGAGCCACAGATAATACCGGGTGCCCGATTTGCAGCCAGAGACGTTTGACATCTTTTCCAGAGCAGGCAATTTTCTATTACATCAGGAAATTGTACCCTGATGCAGTCAATCGCTATCGAGATATCTTCAATAACGGCATGGAGTTGGATATCTATGTCCCCTCTATACGCTTTGCAGTTGAATTCGATGGCGCAGCATGGCATGGGACAGAAGAAGTTCATAAAAGAGAAAAGCTTAAATACGATATCTGCCGAAAAAACAAGATTACTCTATTCCGTGTAAAAGAACGCACCGGAAAAGAGTGGAGAGATGTGGCAGATGCCGTATATACAATTCATAAGCGGAAAGAGAAAGAAGAACTACAAGCCGTTATCCAGGCCATCCTAGATTCGATTGATCCTGTCTCAAACATGTGGACACGCAGAAATCCTCTTTGTGTGCATAGCTCTATCACTGTGGATCTCGAACGTGATGCAAACGAGATCCGTGAGTATTTGACTCCGATTCCAAACTCTCTCGTGGATTTAAGACCAGATCTCGTCAAAGAGTGGAACGTTGAGAAGAACGGCCATCTTCGGCCCGAAATGTTTGGAATCAATTCCAATGACAAGGTATGGTGGAAATGCTCGAAATGTGGGCATGAATGGAGAACAACTGTCATCCACCGCGGCGGAAAGAGAAACAGCGGCTGCCCGGAATGCGCAAAAGAGAAAAAAGGGAAAACCTTTACAAAACGTAGAGTTGTTGAGCGCGGTTCTTTGGCAGAGAAAAATCCTGCTTTAGCTGCAGAATGGCATCCGACGAAGAATGGCAGCCTCACGCCGGCAGATGTTACTGAAAAGCGATTCGCAAATGTATGGTGGCTGTGCCCCAAATGCGGTTATGAATGGGAAGCATCTCCAAACAACCGAAGCAAAGGCGTTGGTTGCCCATGCTGTAGTGGCCGAGTACCTAAAATTGGTGTCAACGATTTCAAAACGTTATATCCAGATCTCGCGGCAGAATGGGACTATGAAAGAAATGGCGAGATAAGGCCAGAGCAATTTCTACCCAAAAGCGGCAAGAAAGTATGGTGGAGATGTAGCATCTGCGGTCATGAATGGGAAACAGAAATACGAAATCGCACAAATGGGCACGGTTGTCCTCATTATCGAAGGCATGTTCAATCTGGCCAGTTGACTATCGAGACGACCTATTATGATTGAGATTTAGCCAAGAATTGCTACGATATATCTCGCAAAACCGGGGTTGACATGAAGAACGAAAAAAAGTAAAATAAAAGGGAACAAAAGGCAGCGAGATATGTAAAAGCATTGTTGTTTTGATACTGTCTTTGATTCTTTACATATCCATTTCGAGTGTTCATAACGGATTTGGGTCATGGACACTCGAATTATTTTATCCATCGGTATATTCGGTTTTCTTTTATGTACGGAGCGGGCGCGACGCCTGCTCCTTTTGCTTATGCGGTGACCGGGAGGATGATATACCCCACAAAGCGGTAATGGATCACGACACGCTGGGTACGACTTTTGCCCGTGCCCTCGGTCTCATACATGTCGATCCTGTCGATCAGTTCCCGCAGCAGCGATGCTGTCCGCGTGTCCATCTGCATGAACTTCCGTACAGCCGCAAGAAAACGGCCTCTGCCACGCCCGCGGGCGCCCATCTCTGCAAGTTGCCTGCGCAGAACGGCGATCTTGCTCTCGAGCTCCATACGCTCCATCTCGTACCTGTGGCGCAACTGCATGAAAAACTCATCCGTGACCTTCTCGGCTGCGTTGTCCCCATATCGGTCATATACAGATAGCGTCTCTCGCAGTTCATGTCATTCGACCTCCTTCACCCTTATCGTACACCGACCAGCGCAGGAAAGCGAATGTACGGTAAAAAATGCCTGGATGGTTCTGAGGCCAGATCCCATCCAGACATTTATGATCACATATGTTTGACAGCTTCGATAGAAAAAAGAAATCCGAACGCCGTCCTATCGGGACGAAGTTCGGATCTCTCAATTGTGGTGGACGATACAAGACTCGAAAGGCTAAAAGCTATTCCATTTGTACAAAAATATAGTTAAATTGTGTTATTTCATATTGGAATCTGCAAATTTAGTTACATTGTTTCTATTGCGTTTTTCTCTGCCCAAGCTGTCAAGGGTCAAAATATGGGTCAAACTCAGACCGAAAAGAAGGAGAAATGCAAATGAAAACCATCTTTGAAGAAATGGGAGGAAGTTACAATGAGGTCAACGGATATCTGATTCCGAACCTTGTGATTCAGGAAAGTGAGCCCATCGGCAAATATGGACACATGAGAAGGCAGTATCTGAAGGAACAGCATCCGATCATTTTCTCGGAGCTTTTGCTGTCCGAGCACCTCTACCCCCATCTGGTGGAGATCGACCGCGCCTGTAATGGGCGCATGGAATTGCTAACCAGGCAAATGGCTGCTCAGGAAGGTGTGACTGAGGTATTGAAGGCTGCCGATCAGATGGAGTGGGTCAGGCGTATGAACAGTATCCAGAACCGCGCCGAAGAAATCGTTTTGAACGAGCTGGTCTACCTTGAGGAGGCGCCGGATGATGATACTTGAAGACCTTTACTTGGGAGATGTGCATCCCAGTGAGCGCAGCTTCAAGCGCAACAGCCAGTATGCCAGGGCATTGCACGAAGTCATTGAGGCGAACGATGCTCTGAACGAAACGCTTGACGATGAACAGTTGGAGCTGTTTGAGGAATTCATGACAGCACAGCGGGAAGTCAATGTGCTGACAGACTGTGAGACGTTCTGCTATGCCTTCAAGCTCGGCGCAAGAATCATGCTGGACGTGCTGACTGAGGGAGAAATGAAAGAAATCTGAGTCACGCTTTAACCCAAACAGGGAATATAAAATCATACTCCTTATCGAATAGGCGCTCGGAAGTCGTTGAAACATGCGGCTTTCCGAGCGCCTAAATGCGTAGAAAGCATACCAGCCGGTAAGGCTTATGCTTTGTACTGTTTACATGCAGATTCAAGAAGCAGGAAATCATTGCATCGTTTAGCCAAAGCTGTGGAATTGCCGTTTTCCACTTTATGTTTGTATACGAGCTGGGCGTTCTTTCTGATTTTCTCCTGCATAGCTTTGATGGCTCTGTACTCCGCAAGGAGGAGCGACTTGTATTTTTGATTTCGCTCCTTGGAAATATCTACATATTCAGCAAGCCCGGCAGGAACCGGAAACATGTTGTTGATATTAATAACGGCGTAGTTCTTGATTTTGATAAAATCCAGCGCTTCCTGCATGTGGGCGTGTTTCGGCTTAAAAGAGGATAGCGGTGCAAAATACTCCATGCCGTTGACCGTGAGGATCACGCCTATGTACTTACGCTCATTTGATTGTCCAGCCTGCTTGTTATGAAAAAGATGCTCAGCAAAAGCGGAAAGATAATTGATGTATTTTGCGTCAATTTCATAGAGCTTGATATTATCCATATGTCTCTCTCCAAAAAACAAGAGCAGGTGAAGCACCTGCCCCTGTTATGATCGCATTCAGAGTAGCGAAACACTCACTCTTAACTGTCTTGATCAGAGCCAAGAGAAGCTCGCTTTGTAAACCTCTCACTCAGGGCTGAGATACACCCGCTGTTAAGCATCTTTATTATATGCGCCTGGTAGCCGTTTCGTCAAGAGAAACGTGGTACTTTTTCGGAAAGTTTACATTCTCATAACGGCTTCTGTACAGGTTAGCAAGCGTAATAATTACCGCGGCAACGGTTAATAACAGGCACATCCTCCCTGTATGGGGTAAAACAGACAACTGGGAGCAGCTGAGAAAGCCAATCATCGTTTTGATCAGTCCCATTCGCTCCAGAGCCAAATGTAAAAATATGGGTTATGAAACTAGGCGGTTTTTGCAATTAACGACACACTTTAAGACGAAATAATCGTAAATTTTGCAGTGAAAAACAGACTCTCACCCGGAATGTCAAAGAAGCATCATCGTTAATACATTTTCTCTGAACAAGAGGTTTATATTTGCAGTTCTTCACGCAGAATACGCCGATGCTGTCTCTCTTTGCCTTTCACAGGGCGATGGATGTTATCTAGTCCACAATTCCCCAGCACTTTTTTAGCCGATCAACTGTGAATGCCCACCTTTCTGCCGTTGGACGGCAGACGGAATTTCTCTTTTACAGCTTTGGATGTAGCGACCGTCTTGAGCCACTGGACTTTTACCACATACTCTGCATTTTCCGGGTCGTCCTCAGAGTAAAAGTATTTGCCATGAAGCGGGAGTTCTTTCATCGGTGTCTGTGTGTTCTCATGATCGAAAACCGCATCTTTCGCTTGCAGCACCGTGTCTGTGACAACACCGACGCCGACATAACCGGTGTGCGGGATGTTGACCCAGACGCGATCACCGGGCGACAACAGATTCAGAGTCTTGGTGTACCACGGTCCTCCGCTGGCAGAAATAAAGCCATATTTTCTAGCATCGTCCCATCTCCGTTGACCTTCGTCCTCGCCGAATGATACGTAATACTCGCCATTCCAAGGGCCTTTGTTCACCGCTTCGGCGGGTACAGCTTCCTCCAGGTCTTCCTCAAACCAGGCCCGACTGATCAGACGCTGAAGAAGAGAATGTTAATATCGACCTGGTATGTGTCGCGTAGGAAACGGATGATTCGCTCTGTCCCATCATCCATCTTCGCGGCAACTATGACCATTTTGACCTTCTGATTTACGCTGCTTTCATCAAGCTCCGCCTTAAATTTCTTGAGGAAAGCATCATTTAAGGTCGCGGTCCCGTTAGTGAAGGAAAGATAGAGCTGGGCGATCTCCTCAACGGTCATCTTGGAAACGCTGGCCGCATAGTCGATGACCTGAGCCGTAACCTCACGCGGCGTCAGGTCTTTTTTCAGTTCCACAACGACCATATCGCCGTCGTGATCCATACAGAGAATGTCAATAAGCTTGCCGGCTTTTGTTTTTACCTGATTGCTGATAACCAGCCAGTCCTTGCTTAGTATCTCAATATTATCCCGCAACAGCAATTCCAGTTCTTTTTCATCGTTGAGGCTTGCGGCCTCCAGCGGCTTCTTCGCATCAAGCGACCAGACGGTATGTGATATTGGCATTTTTAACTCTCCTTCACATAAAGAATCTAAAATCGTATGCCTTATCAAAAATAGCCTCGTTCTGCTTTGACATCCGTGCTAAGACTTTAGCGAAATCCAGGGTAACAGGAAGCGTTTTGTACAGGCTGTCTCCGCTGTTCCAATTCATTTTTGTGAGCATAAGGATTTCTTTAGCCAAGGTATCACCACTTGCATTTCCCGCATAGCGTCTTACGAGCAACGGAGCGGGAATCCCTCTCGACCCTTTGTAGTAATTGTAGGTACCGGATAGTTCAGGATGAATTACACAACCATGTGTCCACAACAAGAAACTATCACGATCTAACTTTACGGCGAGGCCCCGTTTTACTGCAAACCCGTATGCCTTGGGCCCGGGATCTGTTCCAAATCGAATTCCACGCCATGGGCAATAATCCTGTATCTGCACTAATTCAACTTCGATACCACTAAAGGCTTGCATAATCCCAGCGATTTCTTCTCGAATAAATGGCGTAGTTTTGTGGATCACAACCCTCTTTAGAGTGTTTACAGGTGCTGAATGATAGTATTGCTCACGCAGTTCCGTCATCATAGTGCGAGCATCATCTTCTCGCATGTAGGGATTGCTTTTGCCAAGAAAAATCGGATTATTGATTTTTCTGAGCACCATCCTTATACCAGTTCCAGTTGAATCAAAAAGCTGACTACAACCGATACATATCCTCTTTTGCTCCGAGAAAGCATAGCTGATGCCTATGTATGCTGTATCATCTTGTATAGCTTCCGGGTGCCAGAGAACACCTGTGGCTTTGGCATACCGCTGGGAAGACGATCAGCTGGTGCCGGTCCCGGAGGAAGCCGCCATTGTAAAGCGCATCTACCAGAACTTTCTCGACGGGAAATCCCGTCTGGAGACGGAGCGCGAGTTTGCAGCCGAGGGCATCACCACGCGGGACGGCTGCCGCTGGGTGGACTCCAACATCAAAAGCGTCCTCTCGAACATCACTTACACCGGCAACATGCTCCTGCAGAAGGAATTCATCGAGGACCCGATCACCAAGAAGCGCCGGAAGAACAAAGGCCAGCTCCCGCAGTACTTCGTGGAGAACACCCACGAGCCGATCATCGACATGGAGACCTTTCAGTACGTGCAGGATGAGATGGCCAGACGCCGGGAGCTCGGAGCCCTTGCCAATAAGAGCCTGAACATCACCTGCTTTACCGGGAAGATCAAATGCTGCTTCTGCGGAAAGAGCTTCATGCACAACACCCGGAAGAACCGAGCGCAGTTCACCACAACCTACACCGACGAGGACGGCATGTACACCACATGGGTGTGCGGCTCCCGTAAGCAAAAGCAGAAAGGCGATCCGTGCAAGGCCAAGGAAATCCCGGACAAGATTCTGAAAGCCTGCTGCGCTGAGGTGCTGGGCTTAGATGAATTCGACGATGAGGTCTTTGCCGAGCGCGTCGAGCGGATCGATGTT
>CADABA010000010.1 GCA_902785985.1 uncultured Lachnospiraceae bacterium | reverse complement strand
TTGCCGTAGATCTCATCAAGTTCCTCGGAACGCCGATCATCGCTCTTGCAGTCGGTACAGTTTTTGCGGCAGCGCAGCTCGCAGGTGCCGGCAAGATGAATGAATTCTACAATATCACAAATGACACACTGAAGACCGTAGGCCCGATCCTCTTCGTGACGGCAGCGGGCGGTGTGCTCGGCAAGGTCATTTCCTCGTCCGACATGGTCAATTATATTTCACAGCACGCAACGGTTCTTTCCACAATGGGAATTTTCTTCCCGTTCCTGCTGTCCGCGATCCTGAAATCCGCGCAGGGTTCTTCGACGGTCGCCCTTACGACGACGGCCGGTATCGTTGCCCCGCTTCTTCCAATCCTCGGCTTTACGACTCCGGCACAGATCACGCTGGTATGCATGGCAATCGGAGCAGGCGCAATGACCGTATCCCACGCGAACGATTCTTACTTCTGGGTCGTCACGAACTTCGGCGCAATGACACCGGATCAGGGGTATAAGACGCAGACGATGAATACCCTCGTTATGGGTATCGCAGCTATTCTTGAGATTGCGATCCTGAGCATGTTCATCCATTAATGAAGGAAAGTTTTTTAAGGAAAGAGCATAAATGATGATGCTTTGCATTTTGAACATGCAGGGCCTGGAATAAAGGAAGCCGGTCAGGGCCGGCTTCCGGAAAGAAATATATGAGGTAATACCATGAATCAGAAAATGAGAAACGATGCCGACGCGATCACAAAAAGCTCACTTAAGGCCGTGCTTCCGGACGAAGCAGTTGCGAGAGCACTTAAGACTTATGAATCCAGGGGCGGAAAAACGATTCTCGTTGCAGCCGGAAAAGCAGCCTGGCAGATGGCAAAAGCCGCAGTCGATGTGCTGGGCTCCGTGGACGCCGGAATCGTGATCACGAAGTATGATCATGTGATTGCCCCGATCCCCGGCATCGAATGCTGCGAAGCCGGTCATCCGGTCCCGGATGCGAACAGCTTCGAGTCGACAGAGAAGGCCGTCCGGCTTGTCAGCGGACTGACCGAAAAAGATACGGTTCTGTTTCTTCTTTCCGGCGGAGGCAGCGCACTCTTCGAGATGCCTCTGATCTCAGGAGAAGAGCTTCAGGATATCACAAAGCAGCTGCTTGCTTCAGGCGCAGACATTGTAGAAATGAACACCATCAGGAAGCGCCTGTCCGGAGTCAAGGGCGGGAGATTTGCTCAGCGCTGTATGCCTGCACATGTCTTTTCCATAGTGCTGAGCGACATTCTCGGAGATCCGCTTGACATGATTGCCTCAGGTCCTGCTTATCCGGATACATCCACATGTGAGGCAGCAGCTGCAATCGTTGAAAAGTACGGTTTGAAGCTCAGTGAGAAAGCGCAGGCGCTTCTCAAAGAAGAGACGCCCAAGGAACTCACGAATGTCACGACCCAGATCACCGGAAGCGTGCGGGAACTGTGCGCGGCAGCGGCCGTCAAGTGCGGAGAGCTCGGTTACAAGCCGATCATTCTCACAGATCAGCTTTGCTCGATCGCAAGAGAGGCGGGAAGCTTCCTTGCCAGTATCCTGAAGACACATGCAGGAGATGCACCGAGAGAGAAGCTCGCTTACATCGCCGGCGGCGAGACAGTCGTACAGCTGACCGGGAAAGGCCTCGGCGGACGCAACCAGGAGCTGGCGCTCGCGGCCTGCACAGGTATTGCCGGCATCCCGAATGCCGCGGTATTCTCCTTCGGCAGCGACGGAACGGACGGACCGACCGACGCAGCGGGCGGATATGTGGATGAGGATACGCTCGGCGAACTCACCGCTGCAGGGCTGGATGTCTTCGCGGTCCTGAAGGACAATGATGCTTACCATGCGCTGAAGGCTGTCGACGGATTGATCATGACCGGACCGACAGGGACGAACGTCAATGATGTGGCGGTGGCGCTGCTGGGGTGAACAATCGAAGCGCGACAGCGTGACAATGAGCATAGAGCGTAAGAGGAATGCGAACAGCACCGTTAAAATAAACTGAAAGAAATTAGAATCCGCTCTGTATGGGCAACGCAAATAAAAAATCTGCGTTATCCATGCAGAGCGATTTTTTATCTCAGTGGGGAAGACCCCCGCTTCTATAAGCGGGGGATATGTCAATATCCTGCTCGTCTTGCGTGGCGGGTTTCAATCCCCCACTGAGATAAACGCCTACGGCGGATCGCAGCCGCGCAAAGAGGAAGGTGCTTCGCACCTCGCGCGGCGCGGCAAGAACGCTGAGGCGTTCTTGAATTAAGAAGAAAAGGAAGTATACGCGATCTTAAAGGGAAATTCGAAACGCCCGGGTATCGGCAATGGGAATGAAGTGCTCCGCAAGGTTGCACACGAATTTGCTGTAAAACATAAGAAAAACCACAGTATACGCATGAGTGTACGGTCAACCGTACACTTTTTCTGTAGAACTTGCGCTCTTCTGAAATTATAATAATATTTATGTAATTATTCGAAGATCTTGTTTGGTATGAGGGATTTTTATCCTGATGAGGGGGAATACAATATGGGAAATTTTTCGGATAAGTTATCAAATATCATAGTCAGCCGCAATATTTCAGTGGGAGATGTTATTTTCGGGGCGGAGATTTCCAGAAACGCATTTTTCAAGTACAAAAACGGTTCAAGGCTGCCTGCAAACAGGGAAATCGTAGAGCGAATCGCCGATACGCTGTGTCTGAACAGAGATGAATATGACACTTTGGTCGAAGCCTATCTGATTGATATGATGGGGGAATATCAGTATCGGGGAATTCGAGCTGCAGAACAGTTCTTTCTCACCCCGGTCGAGAATATGTGCAAAGTTGAAAGTGAGCTCTCGACAACAGGATCCAATCCGCTGGTCAATTTTGTGACTGTTGAAGGAAAAGTGCAGGTCACCATGCAGATTTACGCTGCAATCAGGGAAGGACTGACGCAGGGAGACGTCCTGATTTTTGAGACAATTCGCAATGATGAAATGTTTTCACTGATCCGGCAGGCGAATGTTTCGTCACAGAATACACAGTATGCAATTAAACACATACTGTCTTTAAATGAGTCAGATGGTTCAAACGTCTCAGACAGGCTCTGCGGGATAGAAAGTCTGGAGAAATTGATTGTTACCATGAGCCGGTGTGCAAACTACATGCCTTTCTACTATTATGCGTCACTTTCGACTCTGAGAATCATGGATGATATTCCAAACAACCTTATCTTGACAGAAGGCGGTGTTTTCTGTTTTTCCGGAAATATGGAACACGGCATTTTTTACAGAGATGTCAGGATCTGCCGGATATACAGGGATATTGTTGTTAAGTGGAGGAAAATTGTAAGGCCTTTTGCAAAAAAAATAGACATTCCGATCGTCCTTAAAATATATAATCGTTTTTTTGCCACAGATGAGGTTCGATACGGTTTTATCCCGGGCGTTTGTTTCAAGATAATAGCCGAGGAGGGAGATTATCTTGAATCCCTTGTGAGACTTGATGTTGCCGGGAGTGCAGAAATTGCAAATTCAATCATTACGTTTGCTGAGACTTACAGGCAAAGAATAACGGAGAGCGGGGGAAAATATCGTTGTATTACCCCAAAATCTATGCTGCGATATGCCCTTCAGGAAGGATACCTGGGAGATTTCCCGAGAGAGCTGACGATTCCGGCCGACCAGATGCGGATGCTGCTTCGGAGATATCGAAGATTCTCAGAAATCAATGATGTCCGTCTTTTGGATGACGATCGCTTTCCGGAGAGTAATACGATCGGAGTAGATGCCACTCCCCGGTACGCTCTGATCTCAATGAATCTGCCGAATGAAAAGGAAGGCCGTTTCTTTCTTATTGAAGAAGTCAGTACGGCGGGACTTATCTATGAGTATCTTAAACATTTATATGAGGACAAGGGAATCACTTCGCGGGAGAGGAATGAATGGTTCGAGGAATTAATTGATGAGTGAGTAAAGTCGACGAAAGCTTTCGTTATTTACAGAGGGGAGCGTAAGCGGAATGCGAACAGCACCGCCAAGATAAAATGGATTTTAGCTTAAACAGACAGCATATATGACTATTGATTACGACAGAATAGTCCGAATGGAAAGGAGATGTGTTTGTGGGATATTTTTCTGATAAGTTATCTCAGCTGATCGCCATCCGGAAAATCACAGTTGACGAAGTGGTTTCCAGAGCGGAAATTTCCAGGAACGCATTATTTAAATATAAAAACGGGAACAGGGTTCCTGCCAACATAGACATCGTTAAACGGATAGCAGATACTCTTTGCCTCAATCACGATGAATACAGCAGCCTGATTGAAGCTTATCTGATTGAATCGATTGGAGAATACAAATACAGGGGAATGCTGGCAGTGGAACGGTTCCTCCTGACTCCGGTCGAGATCATGTGCAGGTCAGATTCAGTATTTCCTGTTACTGGGATCAATCCTGTCGTGAATCTTGCGGCTGTCCAGGGAGAATTCCAGGTCATGATGCAGATTTATGCCATGATTCGGGAGGGAGGATCCGGAGGAGATGTTTTCATTTTTGAAACGGTTCTCGACAAGGACATTTTTTCTGTGATCCAACAGGCAAATATCGGGGCAGAGAACCCGTGCAGCAAAATAGAGCATATCATGGCTGTCAATGGGTCGGACGGTTCCAATATTTCGGACAAACTTTACGGGATAGAAAATCTTGAAAAGATTATCATTACAATGAGCCGGTGTGAGAACTACTTTCCATTTTATTATTACGCGTCCCTGTCAACACTTCGGATCATGGATGATTTTTTCAATAATTTTATAGTTTCGGAAGAAGGTGTCTTCTGTTATTCCGGAAATATGGAACACGGCTTGTTCTACAGGGATCCCACAGTTTGCAAAGTGTACAGGGATATTGTTGAGAACATGCGCAGGCATGCAAAGCCTTTTGCTGAGAAAGCGGACTTCCTGAGAGGGTTCGGAATTTTTCGGGATTTTTATCAGAATTCGGGTGATTGTTATATTTTTGATCCGGGGATGTGTATCAGCGCGATAGCGAATACGGATGATTCATTTCTTAAGACCAATGTGCGGCAAGATATACCGGGGCTTTTGGAAGTGATCAATGGATTTGTGGAATATGCAGACAGCTTCCAGAAAAAGTTGCCGGAAAACAGAGACAGGCATCATTATATCACACCAAAAACAATGATCCGGTATAACCTTCGGGAAGGATATTTTGGAGAGTTCCCCAGAGAGCTGATGACCCCGCTGAGTGAGAATCAGATGAAAATGCTTCTCAGGCGCTATAAGAAGTTTTCGCAGCATAATGATGTCCGTCTTCTGAATGATGATCGTTTTCCGGAGAGCAATACGATCGAGGTGAGCGCCACTTCTCAAACCGCATTGATCTCAATTATTCTGCCCAATGAAGCAGATATTCGGTTCTTCATGATAGAGGAGACCGGAACAGTCGGATTGATTTACGAATATCTGAAGCATCTGTATCACGATGAGGGTGAGACCGGGCGCGCGAGAAGTGAGTGGTTTGAAGAACTGCTGAGAGGATAAAGTGTCTGGTGTCGATTACATCTCAATTCTCGTTCGCGAGAATTGGCGCGGGATTCGGGTTAGCACAATCCGACATCTTCCAAATCGAATCCCTGCGCATCCTCGCGGCAGGAACGCCGAGACGTTCCTGGACTTTCCATACGGGTGTCAATCATCTTCTTTGGCAGTCATTTCGTCCTATACGATTCTTTTTTAACGACTTAGTGCTATAATATAGAAAGATAATGAAAATATATGTATGAGAGAGCACGGGGGCTTCAAGCGGGCTGCCTGCACAATTCTTCAAAACAAACATATATTTTATCTCTACAGGGGAGGAAGAGCATTTCCCCGATCAAGCATGTGGAAATGCTTCGCACGTACGTGCGGCGCGGTGAGAACGCCGGTGCGTTCCTGATTGTTTGCAACGAAATTTGAAAGGAGAAACAGTAATGGGATTTTTTGATGATTTAGGGAAAAGAGTATCCGATGTAGGACAGAGGGCCGTACAGAAAACACAGGAAATGTCGGAGGTTGCACGTTTTAATTCTATGATTACTCAGAATGAGAGCAAAATCAATGACATTTATTACCAGATCGGTAAACTGTATGCGAATGTTCACAAAAATGACGCCGAAGAAGATTTCGTCGGCATGGTGAAGACTGTCAACGAACTGGAGCAGCAGAATAATGAAATTCGCAAAAAAATACAGGATGTGAAAGGTGTACAAAGATGTCCTAAGTGTGGTGCAGAAGTTCCGAAAGAGGCTGCTTTCTGCAATTTCTGCGGAACGCCAATGCCCAAAAATGATTTCAATGAGGCTCTTGCTGATGGAGTGCAGTGCCCGAGGTGCGGAGCTATTGTAAAAAAAGGAATGCGTTTCTGCACATCCTGCGGTCAGGCTATGCCGTCTCCCGAGAATCAGATGAAATCCGCGGATACTCCCGAGCAGGAGATCAAAGAGAAGAAGTGCCCTAAATGCGGTGCAACCGTTGGGAATGACTCCGTTTTTTGCGCTGAATGCGGTACGAAGCTTAATTGAAGCAAAATCCATTGATTGATTACATGGGACCCGGCATCAGAGAGCCGGTGTGCCTTCCTTATGCGCGCGCATCTCATGAATGTAAAGTCACGAGCATTGCGCGCGTATTTCACAACTGTAGAATCACAGGTATTGCGCGATAAAGAATACTGTTTTTGTATTAAGTAGGAGATTAAAGTATGTATTGTCCGAATTGCGGTGCGGCTTTGCCGGAAAACAGCAGGTTCTGCGGTGTGTGCGGAGCAAAAATTTACGAAGAAGAAAATGTAACGACC
This sequence comes from uncultured Lachnospiraceae bacterium, assembly GCA_902785985.1. Classification (GTDB taxonomy): domain Bacteria; phylum Bacillota; class Clostridia; order Lachnospirales; family Lachnospiraceae; genus Chordicoccus. The sequence continues at coordinate 27,599 of CADABA010000010.1, read as the reverse complement.
GGACCACAGGGAACCGGAAAAAATAATGTTGAGATTTCTGGTGAAAAAAGAAACGGCGATACTGCTGTTCCGCCCAAAAGAAAGATAAATCGCACAACAATCATAGGCATTATAACAGCGGTTGTTTTCGCTGCTGTTGCAATATTCTTAGTCAGATTTCTCATCTCTTCTGTCAGCAGTAAGAATGCCTATGTATGCCTTTCCAATGGAAAATATGAGGTGATCAAAGATTTGAAGGACGATCCTGTTGAAATTGAATCGACCAGATCATCCGATTTCGAGGAGAACCTTGTGTCCTTCAGCCCCGACGGGAAATACGTCTATTATTTGACAGAATATGATTATTCGATGGATACCGGTACATTGTGCAGGGCAAAGTATGGAAAACTAACAGACAGTTCATCCAAAAATGAGAAGTATATCGAAGTCATTTCAACAAATGCATATATTGGCTTTCGTATCCTGGATAACGGAACCGTACTTTATAGAAAATCCGATAAGACGCTGTATTTTTATGACGGAAAAACGTCGACAAGAATTGCCAAAAATGCTGACTGGTTCTTCACGGACGGAGGTAATAAAACAGTTTATTGCAGCCGGGATGATTACGGAAAGTACACTCTGTATGGATTAAATGTGAATGATCCGGAAAAAGTCAGTAAACTTGCATCCGACATATCCTACACAATCGATTCGGATAATTTAGACAGTATCCTGTATGTAAAAGACGACAGCTACTCTGAAAGAACTCTGTACACAGTCGGTTTTGATAAGGGTGAGGAAAAGCTGTGTGAGAACGCAGACGTAGTTTACTACGGGGAAGACGCAAAATTATACAGATCCAGAACCGGGACGGTCAGACTGTATGATTATGTTACTGATGAAGAACCGGAAAAAAACTCTCTTCTGAAAAAGCATTTGAAGGATATTGAAAATGGTTTTCCGATTTATACTCTATATATGTACAGCAATGGAAAACACACTTTAATCAGCGAAAATGTGTTGAGTATGATGAATGTTGACGGCGGAGTATTGTACAATACTCTTGATATGGTCACAGACACCGTTCGTATGCAGGATATCTCGGATTTGAGTGATGTCGAGGCTCTTTTTAAGCTTGATTACGGAGATGAGAATTTCCTGATCCACATTGGAAGTACTTCCCCTGTTAGAATGTCACCGAAAGCAGCCGAAACCTATGGAAATGCCTGTGTAAATGGATATGCTCCCTTACATGTTACAGATTCTTCAGTTTTTTTGAAAGAGTCCGATGGCGGTCTTTATGTTGCCTCTTTTACGAAAGGTACTTTGAGTGATTTTGAGATACTCAAAGACGATGCGGAGGTTTTAATGCTTGTCGGAAATACACTCTACTACGCTGATAACATCTATAACAACGGTTCTGATACTTACTGCGATGCATATGCATACAAAGATGGAAAGTCCTCCCGTATAGCGCAGGATGTCTACAAGTATGGCATTCGGGTATATGACGATAATACCGTGTTTGCATATACATACAGAACGAATTCGGAATTTGAGGTTACCGTGTTCGACGCTAAGGGAAAAAAGACAGTTGTTGATAATGATATAACGGAATATTGGAGAGCGGATAAGAATACGGTCTTATATCTTTCCGGCGGTGATCTGTATTCCTTTGACGGAAAAGAAAATAAGCGTATTATGAACTCTGTACGCTGGGTCTGGTGTAAGGAGAATATGAAATTTTCCAGGCTGAATAAGACCGCAGGGTAACACTTACGGGAGGAACTCCTGTTTGGAGAAGCCGAGGTAACACAGGAAACTATTCATCGTATAGATGGACAGGTCGTAAACGGAGAGAACCTCCGGAAGAAATTGACGATCGGCCCTTCTATACCACAGAAAAGATAATCCGGGACCCTGTGAATCCCAGGGGTCAGGCTTATCATACGAGGGAGAATGAAAATGGGAGGAAGAAATAACGCATCTGAAAAAATGATTTATAAATATGGGTCTATTGTATGCCTTGTTATATCAGGGCTGATCGCATTTTTCGGATCATGGGTCCGGCTTACATCCGAGATGACAGCTTTGCTCAGAATGGGGGGAAACTATATCTTTGATGAAATTCTTGATTATTTAGATACAGGCTCTTTGTCTGTGTACAACCATCTCAAAGCAGGGAAACTCACGCTGTTAGATATGCATAAGATCCTGAAAGGTCTGGGATATATTTATGAAGAATTCGATGGTAAAAATCCATTCAAACTGATCGGATTGATCCCGCTGGCAGCTGTAATTATTCTTATCGCAGTAGTAGTTGCAGAAATCGTATGTCGGTTAATGGATAAAGGTGTTGTTTTTCTGACAGCGGCTGTACAGATCATTTTATGGTTCTTTGTGTTGGGGTTCGTGTTTTTGTTCAATGGCTCAAGTAGAGATAACTTTTATAATATATCCATGCTCAGGATATCTTTTCTTCCGATTCTCGCAGCAGCGTTAGCAATCGTTTCCGGTGTGCTCTGGAATTCTTACAGGAAAATGGGAGCATCATCACCGACCTATCAAGGGTATAATCCGGCAGGTCAGCAGCCTGCGCCCGGCCCATATAACTACGATTCAGATACGATCTATTACGGCCCGACATCTTCTCCGGGTTCGAAAAATGCCGGTTTCGGCGGAGCAGGACGGCAGGGCGGCCCGGCTGACGGAATGAGACATTGTCCCAACTGCGGAGCACCGCTTCCTCCGAATTCAAAGTTCTGCGGTAACTGCGGGAGCCCGGTCAGGTGACGGAGTGCACACGCGGACCGTATAGTGAATTTTGCTTTAAGAATGTCATTCATCCCTTTGAACAGGGAATCTTTCAGAATAACTGCCCGGATGGAGAGATGACCCTGTCCGGGCTGTTCTTTGATGTCCGTATAGAATGATGGGGATTTTAATGATGGACATAATCAGTCAAATGAAAGAAATCTGGCCCGGGTGGACTGTCGTGGGGAAAATCGGAGAAGGTGCATACGGTCAGGTGTATAAGGTGAGCCGCGTACTTGCAGACAAGACGTATTATTCAGCGGTGAAAGTCATCACGGTCCCTCAGAACGAGGGAGAAATCAAGGCAGTCCTTGCGGAGGAGGGAAGCCATTCCGCGACAAAGGCGCATTTTAAAGAACTTGTTGACGACTGCATACGTGAAATCACAATAATGATGGATCTGCGCGGAACCGCAAATGTTGTCGAGGTCGAAGATTTTCAGGTCATTGAATCCGAAAATGAAATCCGATGGGATATTTTTATCCGCATGGAATATCTGAACTGCCTGACAGATCTTATTGCTGAACGGAAGTTTTCCGTGAAGGAGGCTGCCAAGCTTGGCATCGATCTCTGCAGCGCTCTGGAAATATGTGAAAAAAAGCAGATCATACACAGAGATATAAAGCCGGGGAATATATTCGTCTCCGAATTCGGAACATATAAGCTCGGTGATTTTGGAATCGCCAGACAGCTCGACCGTGCATCCGGGACACTTTCTTCCAGGGGAACGTACGATTACATGGCTCCGGAAATGTTCAGGGGACTCAGATATGATGCATCGGTCGATCTCTATGCTCTCGGCATAGTGCTCTATAAATTGATGAATCGCAATCGTGCTCCGTTTCTTGATCCGGAAGCGGAGAGAATCACAGCGGGAGACAAGGAAGCTGCTCTTGGGAAGCGCATCTCAGGGGAAAATCTGCCTGCACCGTGTGATGCCTCCGTTCCAATGTCTGTTGTCATACTGAAAGCATGCCGCTTTGATCCGGCAGATCGTTTTCGCACTCCGGGGCAGATGAAAGCTCAGCTCGAAAATGTATTGAATGACCGGGCTGACCTGGTCATACACTCTGCGGAAAACAGATCTTCGTACCAATATAGGGATGATAAGACGGAAAAGGACTCTGTTTTCAGCAGGCGTACCGGAGAGATTCGACCGGGGACAGAAAAAGAATATGCCGGATTTACACCGAATTCAATTACAGATGGTGATGTGTACAGCGGGACTGTCCGGACAACAGCATACCCGTCAGAGGATTCGGATGAGTCAGACCTGTCTGAATGGTATGACATAGTTCATAAAAAAAACATGGAAACTCCGCTGTTTCCCGAACAGCAGAGTCTGAATCGTGCATCACTGAAAACAGAAACCCCAAATACGTATGAACAGGGAAAAGGCCTGAGAAGAAAATTTATGGTTCCTGTTATCTGCGGAATTTTGTTGCTGGCGACGGCTCTTTGCATTGTCTTCATTTTCCTGCCGAAACAGACTCCGTTTCGTCCTGACGATTTCAGCATCACTGCTGACACATCCGTCACGAAGAAACCGACAAAATATCCCGATCCGGTGGTGACAGTGACACCGACACCGACGCCTACACCGACACCGACGCCTACACCGACACCCTCACCGACACCGGCTCCGACTGCGAGCCCGGTTCCGACTGCGAGCCCGGTTCCGACATCCCCGCCTGTACCGACAGAAAAACCGACGCAGGCTCCGGTAAAAGAACCGAGCGGACAGACTATAACGATTGTCGGAGGAATCCAGGCACCGATTGAGGACTTTGTGTTCTACTTCAGCAGTCAGCGAAAAATTACAGAGGATGAGCTGAATTCGATGACCCCGAGCGGAAGGGCAGATACGAATATTGACGAGATGTCCTTTGACGATAAGCAGATTCGGCTGAATATCTCGCAGATCGCGATTGACGAGATCTACGCGAGACATGGCTGGACGGTTGCTGACCACGATGATCCTTCCATAGCGGATCTGTATGCCAGAGAATATCTGTTTTCTCTGGAATGGTACCGGCAGGCGAATAACCTGTATCTGTCAGGCGGTGTCTCTGAGCATGACGCGCAGCTGACAGATATCGAGAAAGAGAATATTGAGGCTCTGTACTGGTGGCAGCACATGTACTGGAACGAATAAAAAAGCAGTGAACTTTCAATGAACCGCCGGTTTTCAGTTCTCAGCGGAGAATGATATTGGATCTGTCGTCACTGATCATTCGCTTTGTTCTTCGAGTCCGGGGAACTTTAAGATAATTACCTGCATCTGTCTTCGAAAAAATGATGGAAAGAAAGGACTTTAATCAGATGAAGTGCATAAACTGTGGAAATGAGATTCCTCCAAACTCTAAATTTTGTCCTGTATGCGGAACACGGCAAATTCCGGAGAATTCTCTTCGTGCAAATCCTGATAACAGTTCATCGAAAGCAAACGGGAACGTAAGGACTTCGTCAGAAGATGGATTTACCTCGAAAGCAAATGGGAACGTAAGGACTTCTTCAGCTGATAAAAATATCGCATCAAAAGGGAAAGGACGCACCGCGATTAAAATAATCATTCCCGTTTTGCTTGCTGCGGTGGCTGTTGTATTAGGGTTTTTTGCAGTAAGATTATTTTTTGCAGAAAAAACAGTTGTTCCTTCTGATAAGCCTGAGCCGGTGACAAAAATGTTTGTTTATGCTCAGGATGGAAGTCTTTATCTGGCTGATGCTGAGAATCCGGAGAAAGAGGCTGTCAAATTAGACGGGACTTATTCAGAGAGTTTATCAAGTGTCCTGTCGATGACAGTTTTTACTCCGGATGAAAAATATGTATGTTATCCTGCCTCTGCCGGAACAGGAGGTACTTTTAAGCTCTATGTGAAGGAGATCGAAAGCGATGAAAGTGCGGTATTATTAGCGACGGATGTAAGTGATTATAAACTCCTTGATAGCGAAAAAGTGATTTATAAAGCCAAAGGAGTTTTATATCTTACAGATTTTACGGGGGACAGTAAAAAAATAGCATCAGGATGTTCTAAATGGGAAATCACAGAAGATCAGAAATATCTGATCTGGATGGGAGTTTACAGTTCCAATTCATATGATGGCATTTCTTATATCGACACTGAATTGAAGCAGGAGAAAAAAGAACTTGCTTCTTCTGCTGACGACCTCTTCGAGATGACGGCAAATGGAGAAAAGATTTTCTTTATGGACAATAATGATCTTTATGTGGTCGAGAATTTTGGAGAAAAGAAAAAAATAGGTTCAGATGTCTTCAATATGCCTTTTATGGATACCGAAGGAACAGCGTATTATCTGAAAAAAGATGAGAATAAGACTTTTTATGATTTGATAGAAGATGACCTCCTTGATACTGCGGATGCTTCTGCTCCGTCTGCAGGTAACAACAGGTATAATCAACCTGTTAATACCATACGGGAGATTTTAAAAAATCCAAAGCATGCAGAGACGTATCTGTGGCAATTTTGTATGTACTCAAAAGATGCTGAAGAAGTGCTGGATTCCGGAGTGATTTTTGATGATACTCGGGACTTGAATCTGAAATTTCCCGCAATAGGGTATTATAAAAAAGGAGATGCGCCGGTAACAACAATGTCTGCTCTTCTTGCAGCTGTAGAATCAAAGGATATAGAGGAATATTTAATTCAGCATGTATTGATGCAATTTATAGCCAGTGAGTATGCCTATAGATACTGTTCGAAAAACGGTCCGGTCGAGCTTAATGAGCATCTGGGTCGTCTTTTTGCTGCAGAGAACAGTCAAAAGGGATTTGGCTTTATAAGAAATGGAGATGACTGGAATTTATACACATTTGCTCTTTCAGGAGGCGATAAAGGGAAGTGCTATCTTTATGAAGAAGATCTGTCGTTATATGGAGGTCCCTTGTTTGACGGCGAGGATATTTATTATTATGTTAATAACTCTGCTGACGGCAGAATATGCAATCTGTATAAAAATCATGAAGAAATTGCACATGATGTTCAGCCGGCTTTATCTCTTATGAAAGTTATTGACGGTATTTTATACTATGAATCACAAGAAGATCAGTTCGGATATATATTAAATAAGTATGACGGAGAAAATTCTGATGTTATAGCTGAGAATGTTCATACCTATCATTATATTGCTCCGGATTGTATTTTAATGATTACGAATTGTAATTCTAAAAGTAAGGAGGGAGTATTATCTGTTTATAACGGGAAGGAGTGTATCACTCTCTCAGATCATGTACAGGCTGTCTCATGAAAAACTGACTTAAGACTTTGCGAGGGACGTCTCTCGGGCTCGCTTCTGTCTTTTTCTTTTGACAGTATAACGGGCAGCCTGAGACAGGAAGGTGCAGCGTAAATAAGGCAGTACTGAAGAACGGGCAATAGCAGAACTGATCAAAATATAAAATGATGATACAGCGTTGTCCCGAGCAATCTGCAGAGAACATTATATTGAAAAAATATCTCTTCGAGACTGTAAATAGCTGCAATATCCGAGTTCGTGCGGATTATCTGACATATAGGATAAGGAGGATTTATGAAGAGCAAGAACAAAGAACCGGAAATTCCGTTTATTTCCACTGAGATGGCAAGTGTTGACGTTTATCTTGGCGGTGCCGTTCTCCACCGCCAGGGAACAGTCTCTCTGGTAAGGGGTCGTAATCGGTTCGGAATCAGAATTCCTGATTTTTCACCTTATGCAATCGAAGACCCCCGCATAGAATTTGGCGGCAGTACGGAACATTGTACTATTTCCAGACCGGTTGAATCCGAGAAAGTGAAGGAATCTGCTGAGATCGAAGAGCTTCAGACTAGAATAGCGAAGATCGAGGCGGAAGGGCAGTCTTATGAAAGTGCGCTGAAGCTTCTTCAGGAACCGGGAAAATTCTGTGATGGTATAAAGTTATCTCCGGAAGAATTTGTGAATATGGCAGATCTTGTCTCAGAAAAACAGATTGAGATCCGGAAACGGATTGTCCATCTCCGTAAACAGAAGGCAGATGCCGAAAAAGAACTTCTCGAATTAAGAAATGAAACGAAGGAGGAGGCAGGTAATTCGGATATTTTTATTGATCTCATTGCTCCGGAGGAGATTACCTGCGGCTTTGAGCTGACATACAGGGTGGACTCCATTACATGGAATCCATTTTATGAGATTGTATATCAGGACATGAAGTACCCGCTGTCCGTTAACCTGCGGGGAAGATTGGTGAGATCAGGCAATGAGAAATGGGAGAACATCCGTCTGCATCTGATTCACGGAATGGCTGCAAGCCGCCACGATCTTCCTGATCCTAAAGTTCTGTGTGTCGGCTTCAGGAAGTCTGTGCCGGATAGTAGATTTTTACCTGGAGCCAGATATGGCATGCAAAGAGGGAATTCTGTGGATTTCAGCGATCGTTTTAGTGCCGGTTTTTCTCCTGACGATACGATGTATCCGGCATCTGGTCCGTCTGGAATGGAACAGCCTATGAAAAGGAGCACTCCGCTTAAGGTCGAGAAGACGCAGGTCACACGGGAACTCGTCATGCGGTTCGACCTGGGAGAGACACATACAATTTCGGAAAAGTTGACTATATTGGATATTCAGAAGCAGAGTGTCCCGACGGAGTATCTTTTCAGTACAGTTCCGTATTTGGATCCGTCTGTTTACCTGACCGGGAAAATAAAAGACTTCTCGAACTATAACTTCATTTCCTGTGAGGCGAGGCTGTATATGGGGAACACATATATTGGAACCGCGGACATCCCGGACGGAGAAGATGAACTAGTGCTCTCGCTTGGTCGGGATGAGGCGCTTGATGTCAGCAAGGAGAGGACTGTAAAGAAACATGTAGAGCCGAGACTGGCAAGGGATCAGATTGACCATCATGGTTTCCGTATTTCACTCACAAATCACAGGGATGAGACTGTCCGGGTGCATGTGATTGACCGTCTTCCGGTGAGCCGGGATCAGGATGTCCGTGTGATCAGGGATAACGCTTCTGAGAATCCGGAATTTAATGAGGAGACCGGAAGACTGACATGGGACGTGACAATTGACGCGAACGCACAGAAGACGATTGAGCACGCATACCGTGTTACGTATCCGAAAGGGAAGACGATCAGTTATGAGGAGGAGTATAGAGGTAGATGGTAAAGAACCCGGAATATGAATGGGTGTGAAAAGACAGAATATTTTCATCTGACACAGATGCTGCACATATGAATTACTGTATGTTCTGCGATGAGAGAGCAACAGAGCATTATGAAAATCTTGCCGGTATGATGGTATTCGTATGTGATGACTGCTATGAGGATATGGTTGAGTAACAGCATCAGCTGCTGTGTTGACAGACCGGATGGTCCTATATTTTATCTCAGTGGGGAAGCCCCCCGCTTCCATAAGCGGGGGATAGATCAATATCCTGCTCGTCTCCGTGGTGGGTTACAATCCCCCACTGAGATAAACGCTCCGCGAGGATGCGCAGGGATTCGATTTGGAAGATGTCAGCTTACGCTGACCCGAATCCCGCGCCAATTCTCGCGAGCGAGAATTGAATCTTCATCGCACAATACTCGTGTCTTTAGACATGAGATACGCGCGCAAAATGATACTTGCCTTCATCGTGAGTACAATCTCGCGATGAAGAATAAAAGCCTCAGCTACACAATGCTCCACTGGAGCATTGTTACGCATGCTGAGCAAGGCGGATCGCAGCCGCGCAAAGAAGAAGGTGCTTCGCACCCTGCGCGGCGCGGCAGGAACGCCGAGTCGTTCTTGAAAGAGTACAGGAAAAAAGGTGATAATGATATGGAACAGGTTAACATAGACCAGTTGTTTTATGGAAATGTGATAGAATCAGCAGGTATTATTCAATCTTTAATAGAGATCCTATTTGGTAGTGGAGACAAATCGACTGAAGAACAGTATGCAACATCTTTTTATTTTTATAATCAGGTATGGCTTCGAAAACATGGGGCGATAGATCCGCTGCATAGTGCGACGTCATACATTGAGGAAGCAATGAAAAATCATTATGCTGATTTTTCGAATGCCGCAGTCGAAAAAGCTGTAGATAAATGTCTTAAGTATATTTTTGAGCACGAGCCGTATCTGAATGACGACGCAACATTGCTCCCAGGAACTCCTGATGAAATGTCTAATTATCCTTATAGGTTTTTAATAAACTACAGGCAGGGGGTCAAACAGTTTAATCAGGAAAAATATGCGGAAGCGGTTGCTTGTTTTACAAAATGTCTTGCAATCAAAGAAGACGATGCTAACGCCAGGTTTGAAATCGCAGAAGCATACATGCGGATGGGATTACTGGTCAAGGCAGAAGAAACACTCCAGGCTAATGTACCTTATATATCCCGAAAAGCAGATAAAGCCAAATTGTTTCGTAGAATTGGATTTATAAGAATTGTAAAATCAGAATATAGGCTGGCAACTGCCCTGCTGCTGTATAGCTGGCTGATAGAAGAAAATTCGAGGACGATACAGGATCTGCAGTATATTGGTATGGTTACAGGTCGCAGGATACGCTTTTCCCGTTTCGAGGTTGTTTCATTATTAAAAGAAAACGGCCTGTTATTCTGGATGATATTTGATGTTCATATGAGTGCTTTTGATTATTATATCAGAACGATTGTACCTGGAAAAATAAAATATGATCCGAAGGATTTATCACCCGAAGAAATCACACGATGGAAATTGTTAGCAGCACTTAAATCACAGGAAACACCATCAGAACAATTTGTATCAGGTGCCTTATTTGATTTATCCCGTTCAGCCCGAAAGTATTTCATAGAAGCAATTCACTCTGAAAGTGATGCGATGGAACTATTAAAGCTCATTATGAATCTCTATGAAATGTTCTTAGATCAACCTCAGTTAGTGGAATTAGCTCCCTTCATGGTCGATAGAAACAAAAATGATACCAATCCATTAACCTGGAACACGTCTGTATTTGAACTTGGTAATGGGGATTTTGCAGCACTGTTATATATGCCAATCGAGAATGATATTCTTGCTGCCAGAATCGCAGGTATAATATTCAGTGATGGCGGTGATGGATACTACTACTGTATGCTCAATAAAGACAGTGAAACTGCTTCAGTTGTTAAAAGAAATATGGCACTGTTTATGACTGAAGATATAGGCGAGGTCAAAGGATTTGGTTTTTCACTGATGAATGGATTTCTGGATTGCATAAAGGCGGATTTCTATCATAATTGAAGCGGCTTTTACGTTTTTGAATTTTGCACTGCTCATTTTACGTCATCTTGCCTGAATTCCTTTGTATTCTTCATCGAGCGTATCTCTCGACAGCCGTGAGATACGCTCGTAAAATGATGCCTGCCTTCATCGTGAGTACGATCTCGCCCTGGATCTCTGAAATATCCAAGGTTGTCAAATCTTCCATTTAGACGTTCACTCGTCGTATATTCATTCTATCCTTCAAAAGAAAATTATAATACAGACAGCAGCGAGAACAGAATATTTGATTTTTCGTACAGCGGCAGATATGAAATTAATACCGGCAGGTTGGAAAAAACTCACAATAACAAATTGCCTTATGGGGTATGTAAAAATGTATTCAGATAAAACATGACACATAGATGAGTGAGTTGGTTTTTCTTTCCTGAAGAAAAACCGGTCATAGGAACAGGAGGAAAAAAGAATGCGTTCAGGTATTAAAAGAATTTTTATCATGTTGTCTGCATTGATTTTATCGGCATCTTATCTTATGAATCCGGTTTTTGGCGCCACGGATGCAAAAGCGGCAGTAAGTGCTGAAAGCAGTGCGGATAATCAGAACGGCAATGCCTTATCCGATGTATACATCAATTTTATCAAGTCGAAATCGAACGCGAATACGTATCTGATTTATGATATCGATAAAGATGGTTATCCGGAAGTATTCATTGGGAGACAGGATCCGGGGTACAGAGCCTTTGTATTTGACATTTACAGCTATAAAAAAGATGCATTCGTAATGCTGGATACTGAGTTTGGGCCGGGCGGACATATAGCACCTGTTTTTGCATCTTATCCCGATGGAAACGGTGTTCTGGAATATTCAGTTCATAAAGGAAAAGAACTGATTCAATTACATAGTTGGGCTGACGGCAATCACAGCGAAAAGACAGTCTATCTTGAGGATTATTCCGGAAAATATTACAGTGATTCATCTGATCAGACATTTGATGACAGTTACCGCCTAAAAAAATTCATTAACCATCAGTTCTATAAAGGTGAAAATTCCAGCCCGCTGTATGAAGGGTCACTTTTACTGGCGCAGAGTGCTACGAATGATTATACGGCAGTATATGAAGCACTTGAAGGCAGCGTAAAGGATGAATCGAAAGCGAAAGACGACAGTAAGGAACAGAATCTGGACGAGATTACACTCAAAACTTTGAAATCGTTTATTGGTAAGCAGCGAAGAGAGATTCTTTATGATACGAATCCCAAAGATTATTGGGGGACAATCTGTTACGAAACTGTCAAGAATCCAAAAATGTATGGATATGAGGGAAAAGTATTATTTGAATTTAAAGATGATAAAGTCATTGATGTTTTCTGGGCAAGTACGGCTGTCCGATATGAAGATATTGATAAAATAATTCAGGACATCAGAGATACAACCGGACTGGACGCGCAGGAATTACAAATCGATGAGCTCTACTGGACAGATACTTCTGAGCATGTACAGTATTACATCAAATATCATGAGGGGCCTATTGTTGTTGGAGTGAAGATAGACTCAGCCTGGCAAGGAGAAGGCACAGCTGCTGACCGGGATCCTGCAGAGTATAAAGAGCTGCTTACAAAGTATTCAGCTGCGAATGCTGAAAAATGGGACAAGAGCAGACTGACTTCTGAGAAGCTGAATTATCAAATTTCTGATTTGGGAGAAATAGGGTATCTTATTGAAGATATAAACAATGATGGAATTCCTGAATTGATGATTGGTGCACAAAATCCGCCGTATGACGATTTTCAGAACGCTGTCCTTGATATGTACACTCTGGATCATGGTAAGCCTAAAATGATTTTCAGCGGAACAGAGAGGGTCTTTGGCTATTTGAGTGATAAGGGGATTCTGATGGTTGTAAAACATGACGGAGCAGAAGCCACGCTATATCAGTACGACTTTCTCGATCCGAAAAAACTCGAGTTTTATACAAAAAAAAGTGTATGCTATGACGGGTTTTATGATCATGATCATCCATGGTTTTCTGATTATTCTCATTCTGTTTCCTACACTGAGGAAGAGGCAAAAAGTATTATGGCAACCTATCCGAAGCATACTATAGACTATATTTCATTTGCCGGGTAAGATAAGACTGCCTGGTTTCCCGGGGGGCTGCTCCCGGGAATTGTTTGCGTTTGGCCTGCTGTTTCGTCAATGTCTGACATGGAAGTTCCCGGAATTTGATAAAGCAGAGTATGCATATGCGTTTGAGGCGGTCCTGAATGGGGATGCAAACGTCAAGCACTTTTTTACACCGTGGTGGCAAAATCATCTTACCGCGCACATGGGGAAACATTAACAGCAGACGAAAACCTGCCTCCTGATCTGCAGCAGATCATAAACAGGATGCTTTAAAAGAGAAACGAAAGACAGAGCATCCATGGAAACGGTCCTTTCTGTATTTGAAAGCGCATTGTGTCCCGGAACAGGAGCAACCGACTTCTCCGAAAAAGAGTACTTCCTCCTCTCTAAAGAATATATTGATTAATTTGGATGAAATGGTCCGAAGCGTTGCAGATAGAAGATTGACACCCAAAAAGCTGTTTGAATTCTTATATCTGGAAAATTCAAATCGGAATATGCATAACGTCAGTTACAGCCCTTCGAATGGAGAATATACTATCTATGACCGTTTATATACTGCATTTTGTAAAAAAGGTACTGAACTAAATTATAGAAAGAAGGAAAAACATATTGATCTTTCCGGGTTTCAGGACTGACAGGGCTGAAACTTTGCATGTGTCGACCCTATATATTCGTTTTATCTATCAAACCAGAACGATAAGGAGTGGAAGGCGCACCGGCGTCGCGCACATTTCGGCAGGAATGAAGATACGTTCCTGAAAGAGGACAGGAAAAAAAGAATCATGTTAATTAAATCATTTTGATCTCTGAGATGTCCATGGTTGTCAAATATTCCATTTAGACGTCCATTCGTCGTATAATCATTCTATCCTTCAAAAGTAAATTATAATACAGACAGCAGCGAGAACAGAACGTTCGATTTTTCGTGCCGGCGGCAGAAATGAAATAAATACCGGCAGGTTGGAAGCATGTCTGCGATCCGCCGTGCCTGAGCATGCGTAACAATGCTCCAGTGGAGCATTGTGTAGATGAGGCTTTTTCTTCATCGCGAGATTGTACTGACAATGAAGGCAAGTATCTCTTTGCGCGCGTATCTCACGACTGAAGTCGCGAGATACGCGCGATGAAGAATAAATTTGAAACTGCAACAATCTCCTTACATTAAGCAAATATATTATATAAAGCTGGAGAAAGGAAGCCTGCCTCAGGATTTCAGGCATTACGGCCTGTCTTGATGTCATTGATTCCTTGCTGTTATGGAGGGGGAAAATGAGCAAATTATTTCATGAATTTACAACAGAGCCTGCTGATCAGAACAGTTTTTCCAATAATACAGGCGTATATGACGAAAAGAAGAATAAGCTTAAAGAACTGTTTGATTTGAAGAGTTTATCGGAAGCGGATTATGCAGAAAAGAAGAAAAAAATCTATATGAAATATGAATATAGGAATGTATTTCACTTTAGTGCATGATCTGTATTCAGGAAGGACTCTGCGTTCTTGTCACGCCGCGCAGGGTGTAAATCACGAGTATCGCGCGAAGAAGAATAAACGTATTTATGGAAGGAATGTGATGTCCTCTCGGAGACATTCGGTAATAGCATGAATATAATCAGTCAAATGGAAACTATCTGGCCGGGCTGGACCGTCGAAGAAAGAATCGGCGCCGGTTCATACGGACAGGTTTACAGGGTGAGCCGTACTGTTGGAAATCGAAAGTATTATTCTGCAGTGAAGGTTATCACGATTCCGCAGAACGAGACCGAGGTCAAGGATGTTTTCGCGGAAGAAGGCAGTCATTCGGAGACTATGGCTCATTTCAGGGAAGCTGTCGACGAGTGTACACGAGAAGGCCCGGCTTTCATACAGCATGAGTAAATCGATGGACAAGATCCCTGAGAGTACAGGAAAGAACAGCTATATGTCCGGTAAGAGACAGTGTAATAAGAATACGTCAGATGCAGAAGCATCTGCTACTGCAGCCATAAATCCATATAGACAGAATCAGACATAAGAAAGAAGAAATTCGATGATTTCCAATGAGTATAGAGATAATCCTTTAAACGAGACATCGCAGAATTCTGCGAATTCCATGCCGGACAGCCGGATTTCCCGAGGCGGACAAAAAGAATTTTCCGGACAATCGGGGAGCAAAGGTAAAGATCACAGTTGGAGACGGATGATTCCCGTTGCTTTAGGCGGTGTACTTCTGTTAGCAGTGCTTGCTCTTGTTTTTACTGTCTTTCGAATGAATTGCGGTGTGGAGCGTACGGTCACGGGCAACACAAAGATTCCATCTTCAGGAAAAGAGGAGCATGTCCGGGTGATCACGGTGACACCGAGTCCTACACCTGTGCCTACGCAGATACCGACACCGAGTCCTACACCTGTGCCTACGCAGCCACCAATACCGACGTCTGTAACGACACCCACGCCGAGTCCGGAACCGACTGTGACGACGGCACCTGCGAAGAACCAGGAACCGACAGAGACGGCACCTGCGAAGAACCAGGAACCGACAGAGACGGCACCTGCGAAGAACCAGGAACCGACAGAGGCGGCACCTGCGAAGAACCAGGAACCGACAGAGACGACGCCTGCGAAGAACCAGGAACCGACAGAGACGGCTTCTGCGAAGAACCAGGAACCGACAGAGACGGCTCCTGCGAAGAACCAGGAAACGACAGAGACGGCTCCTGCGAAGAACCAGGAAACGACAGAGACGACGCCTGCGACGAATCAGGAACCGACAGAGACGGCACCTGCGAAGAACCAGGAACCGACAGAGACGACACCTGCGAAGAACCAGGAACCGACAGAGACGGAACCTGCAACGACACCGGCACAGACTCCCTCTGCAGAGACTCTGAAAGTGTATAAGGAGTTCATAAAATCGCATAGTGACGCTAAGAGTTATCTTGTATATGATATCGATAAAGATGGTTTTCCGGAGCTTTTCTTTGAATATCTTGCGGTAGAAGAAAGAGGCTTCGTATATGATATTTACTCTTATCATGACGGAGAATTTATTTACCTGGATAGAGAATTTGGAGTAGGAGGACACAACACACCGATTTTTGCTTCGTATCCTGATGGTTCCGGAATTCTTGAGTCCAGTCCGAATAAAGGAAAAGAACTGATCGAGCTTCACAACTGGGTAAATGGAGAACATACAGAGACGACTGTGTACCTTGAGGATGTCCCGGTCAAATATTATCTTGATACAAGTGATAAAGCCTTTGAGGACAGCCTTAACCATACTTCTTTTATCAATCATCAGTTTTATAAAGGGGAAAATTATTCTCCGTTTTATGAGGGCTCCTGTCTTCTGGCCCAAAGTGAGATCGGCGATTATACCGCACTTTATGAAGCATTTAATACAGCTCCGGAAGACTATACGGAAGAGAATGCAGAAGAGAATACTGAAGTAGATCTGTATGACTACCGATATGCGAATGTCTTCGAACTGGTTGATATGATTGGCGGAATGCAGGCAGTTGCCGGAGAAGGATATATTTACGGAAACTCTGTCGTTACGGTAGCTGCGTTCAGCAAAGATCTGTCTGTAGAAGAGACAAATTATATTTTGATTGATAAGGATGATGGTTATATCTTCTGCGGTATTTCTATCGGAGATTCCAGGGAAGAGGCAGAAGAAAAAATAGCTGCTTTAGGGTACACATTATATAAGAATGGATCTGCCGGCAGTGAATCCTGGAATGATTATCGGAGCGGAACAGAGCAGATCGGTCTTCGATTTGATAAAAATGGAACTGTAACGCGAATATCCTGGGATGAGACGGCAAATTGGGAGTCCTGATAGTTTGACTTAAGCCATGATCAGTTAACCAGGTGTATACTGAAATCTGATTTAGAAGCAAGAGGACGATAAACAACCAGGAGGCAGTGTCCGTATTTATCCCGGCTTGCCATAGTGGGGCTGTCGCATTAAGCTTAAAAAGTGCATAAATATTCATGAAGGGACATCCGTGCAGAAAATTTATTAGTACCGCTGCGCGAGGACTAAGCGCGAGCGGTCCCTGAATGAACTATTTATGCATATAATGCTTAATGCGACAGCCCCTTTTGTTTTTCATCTGATCAGAGAATCAAACGATGCAATCTGAGTATCGCAGGCACTGCCGGGAAGGAGCTGTTCCTTCCTGCGCGGGGCAGCAAGAACGCTGAGGTGCTCTTCATAGACGTTTTTATCTCCAATATATATCAGGAATGTGCAGAACAGCCTTGTTTTTTGTGGACAGAAAAGTGTACGGCGTATTTATCTCCGGCTGCTTGGATTATTTCCAATATAAAGATTAAATCAGAGTCAGATTTGAGATATAATGCAGATACGAATATGCGTGTCGTCAGAAATAGTCCCACGAATGGTGAATACTCAATCTGTGACTGTCTGCACATCAAGACCACATATATCCGTTTGATGGAACTTTCACCCTGGTAAAACTACAATGGAAAAGAATATAGAATTTTTTAGAAATGAATATGGCAAATTGCAATATGCGCCCGGGAAAATACGGCTGTTTCATAATGAGTGGGAAAAGTTGGGCTACGGGGATCAAGCGATCGTGTTAAAAAAGCTGGATCCGGATTTTGTATGTTCACAGATGAATAAAATAATAAGAAAATATGCAGAGTATCGTTTAGAGCATGAATATGCCGGGTTCAGCGAACAGGATAAAATAATTTTTGACTGGCATTATGAATACTTTATCAAAAATGAAAAGTGCTGGTTATATCGTCTTGTTCCGGGCAGGTTTCTGGGGATTTCGCCTTCATTTTTTTCGATGTTTCCAACCGTAATGAATAAGCTGAAAACAGACTATACAATATTTTCGGTAGTACTGGGAAACACCCGTGATTTTATGGCATTTTGGTGTGATAATCCGGAGCACACAAATACAGTGTTCAGAGATTTACTGACAGAAGGTTATAGAAATTGTTGACTGAAACTTCCCGGATCCTTTAGATGCCTCAGCAAAAGGATATTGAGTATTTTACGTTATTGTTCAATAAGGAGTTCTCTGTGTGGTATGATAATAAAAACCTGATTCGAATTATTATGTACGTAATTTCGCTTTCGTTTTTTATTTACCTCTTTTCACTGTTACTGAATTTGGGGAAGGAATCACCTGTTTCAGGGGAAGAAAATGCATACGAGATTAAATCAGCAGAATTTGAAGCCCGATTAAATAATGACGGATCTGCTGAAATTACTGAGACCTGGACAGTAAAATCTAATAGAGGCGCTTCCATGGAATTCATCAGACAGATAGAAGAACCTCTGAATAAGGCGGGAAAATTTGAGGATCTGACTGATTTATATGTTTCAATAAATCGTTCGACCGTTTCCGAAATGGATTCAAGCTCTGATCAGGGATTTAGGCTGCAAAGGGAAAACAATAATTATGTTATCCATGTATATGTATATTCGCATGTGAAAGAGGATACTATTGTAATCCGATATCGTTTGCATAATATTGTAAAAAATGTAGAAGATGAGTACTATCTTTTTTCTTATCGTTTTTTTGGGGATCATGATCCGGAAAGACTGGACAACACGCACCTTTTGATCCTATCTCCGGAAGGATCAAAATTAACGAAGGTAGATTCCGAAAGTGAATCCGGAAAATCTAAGCTTGTATCTAAAATATCAAATACCTGCGTCAAAATCACCGATGAATCAAAGAGCGGCCCTCTTCAAGTGACGATGCGTATGGAAGGAAATGATAATTTCCATGGAGCCATTCCGATAAAACGAAAAGAATTGGCGAAGAGGAACTATCCTTCTGTCCACGACATTGTGAAGTATTTCCTCATACCCGGCATTGTAAAATATCTGAAAATAATTTTATTGTGCTGTTTATGTCTGATAATTATTATTAGTAAAGCAGTAAACTATAATTACTATGCATTCATAAAGAAAAAAACGGTCTGGGGAGAAGGCAGTAATTACACTCAGGCGTTTTCTCTGACTGAAAATGAAATTAATAAACTCTTTGATGAAATGGACAGCAAAAGAAGTTTTATGCAGTCAGACTATGAGATAGCGATCAGGTGCGCATATGCATGCGGCGTAGAGAATCCGATGCGTATTCTTTTTGCAGCGCTTCTTATGATGGCGAGCGAAGGTGAGGCAGTATTTAAAAAGGATGAGATTTGGATAAGCAGCAATTCATTGGTAAAACGCAAGACAAAAATTGATATGGGTGTACGGGTTTTTCTGAATACATTTCGTACTGAAGAAATGCCGGAACGACCCGGATGGATAAAAGTGCCTCTTAAGGCAATCATGGAAGAACTGGAGATAGATAATTCTGATACTGCAAGATATCTGCGATCGATCTGGAGAAAAACTTCCAGAATCATGTCTTCAAAAAGAGTACATTTCTCAGGAAAAGCAAGACGCGCAGCAAGAAATCTCCGTAAAAGCAGTGCTTATTATTCGGAAGTTTATCATAAAATCAGTACGGAAGAAATGGTCCGGAGCGTTGTCAGAAAAAATTTATCTCCCAGGAAGCTGTTTGAATTTCTGTATCTGGATAATGCAACCCGGATCATTGGAGACCTCAGTTTCACTCCTTCGAACGGAGAATATGTTCTTTATGACTTTCTCTATGTTACACTTTGCAGAAAAAGTGCCGAACTATATACAGACTCGCCGGTTAAAAAAATGAAAATCAAAAGCTGAACGGCGAGGGCATCGGACAATTATGATAAAGTCAGTTTTCAATTTGCGCGCGTATCTCACGACTGAAGCCGCGAGTACTGCACGATGAAGAACAGAACAATGATTGTGCCGAAAAGATAAAAACCGAAGAGGGATTGACGTAAAATACTTATGTCAATCCCTCCCTTTATGCTGCAATATGTTAATTAAAGCATGCTTATAGATGATTCCTGTGCTTAATCTTTCCGGATATAGTACTGCCTGATTTCATCGATAGAATGAATGATAAATGCTTCGTGCTCCGTATAGTCACTGAGATATGGAGTGTCACTGGGAGCGTCAAAGGTATCGAACTTCGCCCAGTCTTCGGTATACAATCTGAAAGCATTGCAGCAGGCCTCAATGAATTCATCCGCTGTGATGTTAAAGGTATGGAGTTCGCCGGTTCTCTCGTCAAGTGTAAAGAATTTGTCGCCGCCGCCGATAAGAAGAATCACCCCGTCTTCCTGACATACCGGGAGGACAAAACGGCTTGCGTCAGTCCGATTGTTAAGAAAACGCGTGAATTCATTCAGAAAAAGACCCGTTATATCCTGAGTATAGATGAGAGTGACGATATATTTTCCCTCTTTCTCAGGGATAAAACGAATCTGGGATTTCCCGGCTTCAGGTTGTGTGATTTTTACAGTATCGCTCATAGTATTCTCCTTTCGATTCGTCTGAAAGCGTGATGCTGATTATATTTAGAATACCACTAATGGGGGTGTTTTTGTTAAATAACTTTCGATTTAGGGCAATATCTGATGGTGACTTAATGATGCATTGGCACGTATTTTACGTGTATAATGATGAGCAGGTGATAAACGCCTCCGGCCGATCGCAGCTTTACTGTGAGGAAGGGGCTTCGCACCCTGCGCGGCGCGGAAAGAACGCAGAGGCGTTCCTGAAAGAATGAAGAGTGGTAAATAGATGAATAATGAACGAGGTAATCAAATATGTCACTGATCAACAAGAGTAATGACATGACCCCTTTTGATCTGAGAGAAAAACCTGTCAGACAGTTCATGCCAATCTCAATGCTCCTATGGACAGTGTCCTGGTTTTCTACCGGCGGCCCGAAAATGAAGATCCGCAGAATTCGTATGCATGGCCTTAAAGGACCTTTTCTTGTGCTGGCCACACACCAGGGACCGATGGACTATTATATTGTTCCGCGCCTGCTTTTTCCGAGACGGGCTAATTATGTGTCGGATATGGAGGGCTTTGCCAATTACGGGAAATGGCTTTACCGTCACGGAGGCTGCATCGGTAAGCGCCGGTACACCCCGTCTGTTGAAGCGCTGCTGAACATGCGATACGTTCTCAGGGAGCTGCGGGAACCGCTCGTCATTTTTCCGGAGAGCCGCCACTGCGACGCAGGTGTTACTTCTCAGTTTCCGGATCATCTCGGTGCACTTGCAAAATATCTGAAGGTTCCGGTCGTCACGATCACAGCGCACGGAGGCTATCTGTCGAATCCGTTCTGGGACGAATCGCGGACGCGGAAGGTGCCGATAAGCGCTGTGATCGAGCAGATCTTTACAGTGGATGAGCTTGAAAGTGCTTCGGCAGATGAAGTACAGTCGGCGATTGCAGCCAGGCTTCAATATGACGAGTACGAGTGGCAGAGAAAGAATAGGATCAGGATATCGGAGACGTGGCGTGCAGAGGGGCTTCATTTGCCGCTTTATCAATGCCCGAAATGTAAAACTGAGGGAAGGATGCGGAGTTACAGAAACGGCATTTTCTGCGAGAACTGCGGAGTTTATTGGGAGTTGGATGAATACGGAACCCTGACAGACCATTCTGACAGCCGTACAGTCCGTATCCCGAATTGGTATCGGTGGGAGCGAAAGAATGTCAGAAAGCAGCTCGCTGAGAAAAAATATCAGGGAATCGACGTGCCTGTCCGTGTGGAAGCCCTGCCAAACGAGAAGGGGTTTGCAGAGCTCGGAAACGGGCGTCTGCGGCATGATGCGGAAGGATATACACTCTCACTCGATGATATGGACAGAGCGGTTGTGAGGGCGCTGAGAGATGCCTTCCCGCTGAAGATCCCGAATTCAAGGCTTGAGTCGACGCAGACCGAATATAATTACCATGGAAAGGGAAAATGTATCGTTCTGTCGACGGCCAATTGCTGTTATTATGTGTACTCAGACGCACCGGAGTTCCTGGTTACAAAGCTGGAATTCGCTGTAGAAGAGAGCCATGCGAGTAGTAATTGATATGAAACGAAAAGAGCTGAACAGAAGAACCACAGACGTATGGAATTTTATCCGGAGGAAAAAATGCGTTTATTTATAGCAATCGAGCTGGATGACAGCATAAAGAAGACTATTACAGGGACGATGCATGAACTGAAGAAGAGCGGAGTCAGGGGGAGCTATGTGGCTTCAAATAATCTGCATCTGACCCTCGCCTTTATTGGGGAGGTAGAGAATGTGCCGGAAGTAAAAACCTCTCTGCAGACTATTTCCTATAAACCATTTAAGCTGTCGCTCTCAGATTTCGGAAATTTCGGTGATATTCTATGGGTCGGAGTGAAAGGCAACCAGGGGCTTTCGCAGGCGGCAAAAGCCGTACGGGCAGCTTTGGATCAAGCAGGGATTTCATATGATCAGAAGAAGTTTGCACCGCATATCACGCTGGTGCGGAAAGCGGCGGGAAGCTGGAAGGCTGTAAAGGCTCCGAAAGGGGAGATGATGGTCAGGAAGATTTCCCTTATGAAGTCGAGTGTCAGGGATGGAAAGACCGTATATACACGGGTGGCGGAAGTGTGACCGGAGAATACCTTGAATCCCTTGATGCTGACCAGGATCGGCTTGTATCTGTATCCTGTGTCAGAGAGATAATTTGCGTTGCGTGTTCATTTCATTACCGAGGTCACGGGAATTCAGCGTCAGAGATGAAATATAAAGGATTGTTATCATTCAATTCGGCGTCAGAGATGAAAAGCAAGCAGGATTGTTATCATTAAATTGATTATTTCCTTCGTTTAATGTACAATAGTATGCGGTCTTCTTTGAGGAAGACAATTATCTCAGTGGGAAGCCCCTCGCTTTTATCAGCAGGGGATAGATCAATATCCTGCTCGTTTCGGTGGCGGGTTTCAATCCTCCACTGAGATAAACGCCTCAGCTGCACAATGCTCCACTGGAGCATTGTTACGAATGCTCAGGCACGGCGGATCGCAGCCTTACCGTGAGGAAGGTGCTTCGCACCATGCGCGGCGCGGCAAGAACGCTGAGGCGTTCCAGAATTTACCAGGGAAGGAAAAACTCGAATGCTCTGCAGAAATATACTTGAAGCGATGGGCGGAACACCGCTGGTGCGTCTCAATCATATTGCTCCAAAAGATGGCGCTGAAATTTATGTAAAATTTGAGGGACTGAATGTCGGAGGTTCAATCAAGACCAGAACAGCATTCAACATGATTTCAGCAGCTGAAAAAGCCGGAATAATAAATGAAGATTCTGTTATTGTCGAGCCGACGAGCGGAAATCAGGGAATAGGCCTCGCACTGGTCGGCGCAGTCCGCGGCTATAAGACGATCATCATCATGCCGGATTCCGTGAGCGAAGAGCGGAGAAAGCTGGTGCGCCATTACGGAGCCAAAGTGATGCTCGTACATGACGACGGTGATATCGGCGCCTGCATCAATGAATGCATTGAGATCGCTCTGCGCATGCGTGAAGAGGATCCGCATGTCTTTGTTCCTCAGCAATTTGAGAATCCCGCCAATGTGGAAGTCCAGAAGAACAGGACGGCTCAGGAAATCCTTGATGATATGCAGGGCCCGATTGACGGTTTCTGTTCCGGAATCGGCACAGGCGGTACGATCACAGGAATCGGGGAAGCTTTAAAAGAGGCGAATCCGAATATGCTGATCTGGGCAGTAGAGCCGGAGAATGCGGCCATTCTTTCCGGAGGTTCAATTGGCACTCACATCCAGATGGGAATCGGCGACGGTGTGATTCCTCCGATCCTGAATCAGGAAATATACAGTGATATCTGTATTGTTCGGGATCATGAGGCAATCGAGACATCCAGACTGCTGGCTTCCAGGGAGGGAATCATGTGTGGTATTTCCTCCGGGACGAATGTTGCGGCAGCTATCCGTATGGCTGAGCTGCTGGGACCCGGGAAGAGGATCGTGACGGTCCTTCCGGATACGGCAGAAAGATACTTCTCGACACCGCTCTTTGACGACTGATCCCGCTGCGGCCAAAGCAGCTTTATCATATTTCCCGAATTTTAAAAAGAGGCTGTCGCAATAAGCATTATGTGCATAAATAATTCATTCAGGGACCGCTCGCGCTTAGTCCTCGCGCAGCGATACTAATAAATTTTCTGCACTTTCGTTTGAAAATTTATAAGTACCGGCGCTGCGGATGTCCCTTCATGAATATTTATGCACTTTTTTTGCTTAATGCGACAGCCCCTTTTTATTATTTTCTTTTATTTCTGCGGATCTTACGGATAATATAACGCGTAAGGAAAAAAGAGACAGAGATAAATGCGATCAGATATCCGATAAATCCGAGGATCGGAATGCCGAGGATCTGCGGCTTCATTCCGGTCAGGCAGAGAATACTCGAAGAGAGGAGCAGAGCTACAATACACATACCTATGACGAGATTGCGGACAGCGGAATTGATGACGCTTTCAAGCTGCCTTGACGCATCAAGTTTCAGGTTGAACCGTGACTGTCCCTCAAGGTATTCCTTCATGATATCAGCAGCGAGAGAGGGCAGTTCTATTGTCTTTTTTGCAGAGCGGTAGATATGTCTTGCTGTTCGTTCTGCCTCTTTCTGCCAGTCGATCTGACGTATGAGGGAGGAGGAAGCGCTCGACGCTGCAATCTGGATCATGCTGATGTCCGGGCTTATGTCAGCGAGAACGCCCTCGAGGTGCGCCATTCCTCGGACCAGCATGGTCATGCCGTGCGGCAGGCCAACATGATTTTTCTTCATGACTTCCATCATGGATTCCAGGACTTCCGCAATGTCTACATTTCCCATGGAAATGTTCCCGTATTCTTCGATGAATTCACGGAGATCACGGTAGAGCTGGTCGCGGTCCGGAGTTCCATGGAAATTGCCGATCTCGAGAACCGCGTCAGTTACCATGGATACATCGTGGAGACCGATGCCCTGGACGCCTCTCAGCATGACGCGGCGTTCGCGTTCCGTCAGTCGGCCCATCATGCCCATGTCGAGCCAGACGATTTTTCCGTCCCGGATGTGAACATTTCCGGGATGCGGATCGGCGTGGAAGAAGCCGTCATTCATGACCTGGTTGATGAAATTGTGTGCAAATTTGCTGCCGATCTCGTCAAGGTCATACCCCCGGGCAATCAGTTCGGCTTTGTTATTGATCGGAATGCCCGAAACGTATTCCATGACAAGGGCGCGGCCGGTGGTGTGTTCCCTGTAAAGCTTAGGAACATAGATATATTTATACTCCGCGTTGTTCGCGGCGAATTCTTCCATATTGGCGGCTTCCTTGAGGAAGTTCATTTCATCCTGCGTGACAGTCCAGAGCTCATCTATGACTGCGTCGAGATCTACGAGATTCCGGAGCTGGCCTACAGGCGGAAGCCGGCGGACAATACGCTTGAGGAGACGTATGTCGCGAGCCATCGTATCATAAATGCCTTTGCGCTCCACCTTGACGATGACTTCTTCACCGGTCAGCAGGCGGGCTTTATGCACCTGGGCGATGGATGCGGACCCGAGAGGGACTTCTTCGATCGTCTCGAAGACCTCGCGCCAGTTCGTACGGTACGAATGGTTCAGGACTTCCTCGACCTCGGAGAAGGGCATGGGAGGTACTTCGGAATTCAGTTTCATGAGCTCGTCGCAGTAAGCCTTCGGAAGAATATCCGAGTGCAGGGACATGATCTGGCCCAGCTTAATATAGGTGGGTCCGAGCTCTTCGATGATTACGCGCAGCTTTTCCGGTGAGATGCCGCGCGTGATTTCATTACGGGAAATAACGTCCCGGATCTCACGAAATCGCTGATCCGTTTCTGCCTTTTCCCGGGCTTCTTTCTCGCGTCGCTTCTTTTTCCGTTCTTCGTCGCGGTCACGGTTTCGCTCACGCTTTTCTTTTTCTTTCTGGGCTGCCATGGTTTATCTCCTGTCAGAGGGCGCCTCCCTTTTTGAGGAGCGCTTTCAGAGATGCAAGTTCTTCTTCGGTCAGATTATCGCGGAGGGATCCTTTGAGAAGTGTCTCGACGGTCTCCGCGGTCGGAGCAGGCTTATCGGCGGAACTTTCGTCCGGAGTGAATACAAGCTCATCATTGTCGACTTTTTTTGCTTCAGGCACAGCTTTTTTTGCGGCCTTCTCGCCAGCCGAAGCCATACGGTGCTTGAGTTCCTGGTTCAAAGCTCTGCCTTGCTCGATCGTGAGTTCGCCACGCTGGACCAGCTCGTCCAGAAGTTCCCTTGATTTGTCGGCGGTGAGAGAGGCTGCGCCGAGGCCGGCAAGAAGAAGTGTTTTGATTCCGTCTGTCAGTTTGTCCATGTGAGACCTCCTCATTTACGAAAGTGTCTGTGCTTTGTTTGTGATGAGCGAACGATGTGTCATTACTATTATTATACAATGCCTGACCATCCATGAAAAGGTAAAGAGAACTACGATTCGTTCGCCGGATTCACATGGATCATCACATGCTTTACATTCGGAAATTCCTGCTCCACCTTATGATGCACATTCTCGGCAATACCATGCGCCTCCACAAGCCGTATATTACCGTCCACCGCAATCTCCAGATCAATGTAAATTTTATCTCCGAACTGCCTGGTATGCAGCAGATCGATCCGTATAACGCCCGGCTGCTTTTCAATAAAACTCCGAATGGTATCTTCCAGTTCTTTCCCACCAGAGGTATCCAGCATCTTATTCAGCGCATCCTGCGAAATATCGAAAGCTACCTTCAGTATAAAGAGGCAGATGAGAAGACTCGCGATCGGGTCCATGATCGGAAAGCCGATCCGCGCCAGTGCAATACCTGCAAATGAGCCGACAGACGATAATGCATCCGAACGATGATGCCAGGCATCTGCCCTGAACGCGGAAGAGTGCAGCCTTTTGGCATAGTACATCGTGTACCAGAACATTCCCTCCTTCACAATGATCGACACGACCGCTGCAATCAGCGGAAGCAGCGTCGGCACTTCCAGTTCTTCTCCGGCTGCAAGCTTATGGAGACCCGTATAGCCGATTCCCAGGCCCGTACCGGCCAGAATCAGCCCGAGGATCAGGGAAGCTGCAGATTCCAGCCTTTCATGACCGTAGGGATGTTCCGCGTCCTCAGGCTGTCTGGAAAGCAGTACTCCGAGAAAAGCTATGAATGTAGCAAATACATCCGACAGGGAATGCACCGCATCCGAGACCATCGCCCCGGATCTTCCGAGAAGCCCGGCGGTCAGTTTAAATGCGGCCAGCAATACATTTCCAAGAATTCCCACAAACGATAATTTCTTAATGATCTTTTTTTCCTGTGCAGATTTCGTACTTTGCCTCCTTATCCCGTCATCCTTTTGGGGTACAAAAAAAGCACCCCGGAACATACTACTGTCCCACAGGTGCCCAATCGGCAATCTCTGTTGTCGTGATCACGACCCGGCTACATACATCTCCTTCGAAATATACTGCCTGCTCAGTTTGTACTGTAGATGACACAAGTGCGTTTTTGCAGTGCAATGAGTTTCGGTTATCGTATCATGC
>CADABA010000009.1 GCA_902785985.1 uncultured Lachnospiraceae bacterium | reverse complement strand
TTCTTCTTTGCGCGGCTGCGATCCGCCGTGCCTAAGCATGCGTAACAATGCTCCAGTGGAGCATTGTGTAGCTGAGGCTTTTATTCTTCATCGCGAGATCGTACTCACGATGAAGACGAGTTTCACTTTGCGCGCGTATCTCATGTCTGAAGACACGAGGAAAAGCGCGATGAAGAATAAAAAAGCTCCCGCAGGATCATCCCTCGGGAGCTTGCTGCCTCTTATTCATTTTTAGCATCTGTTTGTGTTCAAATCGTGTTCGCTTATTATCGATTTGATTAAGACCTGTTACGAATCGCCTCCACTTAGCACATTTTCTTTTCCATTCTGTCAGCCGGGCGGTGCCTTCCGCCTGCACAGCTCGGTCATTTTCAGCTGCCGTATGCCTCGATCTCGGAAATACAGCAGTCCTCGTCGATTCCCTTATAGACGTCAGTAATAATGAACTCCAGCTCTTCCACCTCGCAGGGCTCACTGAAAGTGACATATTTCACCGTCATGCCGTCCTTAAATGTGATGTCCTGGGTCCACGAACCGATACGGATCCGAAAAGATTTCGGCCTCGCGTTATTCCCGTATATCTCCGATGTCCTCCAGTTGCCGAGATGCAGGACAAGGCAGCTGATTTTTGTCGGAGAGTTAAAGCCCAGCCAGAGGGACTCTCCGATTCCCAGTCCGGCCGCCCCTTCCTGCCAGGATGTTACGATATCGCCGTCCATCGCGCTGTGCGGCTGATTATCGTAATAAACATCCGTATTCTGTATAAGATAAGAGGACGCATCGGATGTATCAAAAGGATACCGGCGCAGCTTTTTGAAATCTGACGGAGCAGTTTCAGACACTGTACATTTCAAGGAGGACGGAACCGGCTTTGCAGTCGGTTTCTGTGTGACCGTCACAGTCGGTGAAGGTGTCGCAGTCGGTGTGGCTGTTGCAGTCGGCGTGGGCGTCTCCGTCGGCGCAGCTGTGGCAGTCGGTTCCGGTGTAACAGTCACTTCATAAGAGCTGCTGTCTTTCCCTTCCGAATCCGAGGACCCGGGAAATCCCCCTGTCTTCATGATCGCAAAAGCCAGGAAAATGGTGGCACAGGCTGAAACGACTACAAGTCCCATAAGGATCCCTGCAGTTTTCCGTTTTTTTCTGAGACCTTCCGTGCCGGTCGTCCAGTCTGTTCTCCCTTTGCTCCCGGCATCTTTTTTCAGCTCGGCCGGCGGTATCCTGGGATCTCTGTTCGATGGATCGAATCCCGTTTTCATGGGATCGTATGGATTACTGCCGCCATGCTGATCTGTTCCGCCCGGAAAAGCGGGATTTCGTCTGTCCGTCTGTCCCGGATATTCCCTGTTCCCTGCGTCAGATTCCTTCCCGGACAAAATGTGCTCTGTATAATCACCCGGAATCCGGCCTGCTGTCATGTCGGGATCATATCCCGGTCCCCGCGTGTATCTCCGGGACCCCCCGCTGTCAGCTGCTGTGCTGCCCCGGTCATCCGGAGATCTGTCGGGTCCGGCATAGTTTGGCCGGACAGGTTTATTCTGCCGAACAGAGTCGCTGAAGGTTTGAGTGAAGTTCTTTTCATTTCCGGAAGAAACCGGTCGTCCTCTTCTGTTCAGGGCATTCAGAGCATTGAGAATTTCCCTGCCGTTCCTGTAGCGAAGATCCCGATCCACCCGCATGCACCGCTCAATGATTTCGGCAAGCCCTGCACTCACACGCACACCTGTCTTTGAGAGAGGGCAGACACATTCATAAAGAGGATCCGGACGGATCCCCGTCAGAAGATGATACAGCGTTGCGCCGAACGAATAAACATCCGTGCGGGGATCGATCTCTTTTGAAAAAACTTCCGCAGACGGCTTCTCGGTGTAAAAGACCGGATTCCCTTTCTCAAGTCTTTCCTTTCGGAAACGCTCATACAGCGAAATATCTCCAAATTGTTCCGGAGAAGAATATCCCGCACTGATCCAGGAAACATCTTTTCTTTCATTCCGGAAAATCCTGGAGATGTTGAAATCAATCAGCGTCAGCTCATCACTCTGGTCCACCATAATGTTGGATGGCTTCACATCACTGTGTACAATCGGCGTCTTCCGGGAATGAATATAGGCCAGCACATCCGCCAGCTGGCCTGCCCATTGCAATACTCTGTTTTCATCGAACTGATGATATTCGCGAAGCATTCTTCCGAGATCACGGCCGTCTATAAAATCCATGACCGTATAGACGTGTCCCTCGTAGTTAAAGTAGTCCAGGACTTTCGGTATCCTCTGATGCCGCAGTTCCTTGAGAACATTGACCTCCGTCCTTCTTTCGTCCGGTGCGATCGTACTGTCCTTGATCTGCTTCAGGATGACCCAGCTCTCAAGGCTCGTATCAAAAGCCCTGTATACAATACCGCCACCGCCTTCTCCAATGCGTACGCGGACGCTGTATCGTCCATGTACCAGTGTTCCGGGCACTATCTCCTGTGTATTCATAAGTTCCTCATTGCTGTTCTTTCGAGGGCCGGCCTTATGCATCGGCAGCCGGAAGCATTAATAGTAGACATCATTTTCCATCTGCCATTCATTCAGCATCCTGATATTTTCCTGCTCATAGGCATTCATATAATAATTTTTCAAATCGTCCGAATTATTAGTAGGACACATCCCCTGGAGGGTGACATACCAGCTGCGTCCTTCAAAATGATTTCTCGCATCCTGCGCCGTCGGCGTATCCTTGACAAAGGTATATCCGTACCTCGCAAAGATCTCATTGATCGCAAGCTGTGACTGCATATGCATATAGTCTCTGTCACCGTATAAAGAGTCCAGCTCTGCCTGCGTCAGATACCGCTGGCTGCTATACGGAAAGACAAACTCAGATGCCGGTGCCTGCACACCATTATAGCAGCTGATCGTCTCTACAGCAGGAGGTTTGGTCGGCACCGGTGCCGGCGTGGTCGGTACAGGTGTCGGCTGGGTAGTCGGTACAGGCGGACTGGTCGGCACAGTAGGTGAAGGCGTCGGTGTCGGTGTCGGCGTTTTGGTCGGCACAGTCGTAGGTACAGTTGTCGGTACTGTTGTCGGTACAGTTGTGGGTACGATCGTCGGCGTTACCGTCACTGTGGGCCTTGCGTCTGAGTCCGAGGAAGTGGTAGTACTGCTGTCAGGACGCAGAATCGGAAGCTCGTCTCTAAAAAACAGAAGAGCTACAAGGACTGCTCCGACTACAAAAATTGCAATGATCTCGCACGCGATCAGGATGGAAAAACCGCCATTCGGATTTCGAGACCCTCCATCTTCGCCAGGTCCGCCCGAAGGAATATCAGGACTGTCGGGTATCGACGAAATCGGAGGACCGGGCTCCTGACCGGGATAACCCGTGGTGAAATGGTCCGTATCGTTATTCCCGTCGATGCTGTTGAAATGTGCCGTCCCCATGTCATCATAGGGCGAATTTTCCCCCCTCACAGGAGGCGCAGTCCTGCTCCCGCCATATATCTGCGGTCCATAAGGATCGTTACCGGGATCTGACGCGTATGGTCCACTGCCCCGGTTGCTGTATCCATTCCCACCCTGAGTAACATTTCCATAGGCAGACGTAGATTCATTCCCGGGATTATTTGCAGGATTTTCCCCCACATTGCTGTAAGCCGCGGTCATCTGACTGTCGCGGCTTCCTGCATGCTGGCCCATTCCGTTTCTCTGTCCCGGCCCATCAAAGGAAGCCGTTCCAGGATCAGAACTTCCATAAATATTGTTATTTGTACTCTGAGCGCCTGCCCCGTTATTCTGAGCCAGGACCCTTGCCCCGCATTTTATACAGAAATATGCATTGGGGTTCAGCTCAGCACCGCACCTTGAACATCTCATAAAATTCCTCCGTAAACCGGCCGCAGCCTGCAGTCTCCGGTCTGACTGCAGACAGCAATCCTGTATGCCACCGCAAAAGAGCTTTCGGTCTGGCAGTATGTCAGCTGACACTGACCAAAAATCCTGTACCTTTTTCCCGCGAGTGAGCCTTCGGATACGGCCAGGATGTCGTTAATTTCCGTTCGGTCCCTGTACGGCTCCCCCTGTCTGCCGGGCGGCAATCCGTGCTGCTTCCTGTTCGCTTCTCTGAAGATTTCCTGCCATCTGACGCAGTGTAACCGCAATTCTTCTCAGATTATCACTGGAAAGAAGCACTTTGCCTTTCATCCTGTCCCCCTTGTCGAGGAACTTTGCCGCATTCTCTCCCTGCCATCCCTGGTTCACCTCGGAGAGAATATCCTCCAGATCGTTCTGTGCGATCGATTTCAGCCTCGCCGCAAGCTCCTCGAGCTTTTCCGCCTGGCGTATAGTTGACTCATAATCGAATTTAATAGCCATGATCTTTTCTCCTCTGTAAACATCTGTGCATGTCTGCCCCATCCGTTCGGATGCCGATATCCTTATACAAAGATGTCTGTTATGAGCATGTCATTCATCGAATCTATCTTATTCTCAGTACTCTTATAAATTCCCGCGATCTGAAGAAGTTTATCCGGCTGTTTTGCAAGACTCACATAGATCGAATCAAAGGTGCGGGCGGCATTTGCAAATTCGATACGGTCTGAATCTCCCGCATCCCCGCGCCAGTAGTAGCTCGTATTCTTCATTTTATCACTGATCGCGTCGAAATGCACTTTCAGTGTCTTTAAATACGCTTTCATATTCTCCACTTCAGCCTCAAGTTCTTCAGGCTTTACGGAAAGAACTATCCCTGCCATATTCCCTCCTTCGGGCAGAACCCCTCTTTATATGTCCTTTTATACTTCGATTGAAGCGATGATACCCGCTACACGCGACTCGCAGTCCACATAACGTCCGCGGGCACTGTCCGTTCCGCGATTCAGCTCCTGCACATTTTTTATCAGCTCGTTCATTGCTGTGAGCTCTGACCGCAGCTCCATATCATAGATATCTTTCGCGTCACCTGTCCACATTGCCGCGATCCGATCGGCGCAGGATACGAGATTCCGCATATCTCCGGTAAGCTGGCCGATCAAATCATCCACAGCCCTGACGTCCGTCTGCATGGTCTCCGTATTCGTCTCAATTACTTTCATTTTTCCTCCTTGCCGGCCCGGCCGGTCAGAAATACAGACCCTCACTCACAGCAGTCAGTGAAGGGGCACGTCCGTAGACGGGAGGCGCTGCCGCGCCGTCCTCAACATCCCTTTCCGCGTTCTGTTCGCACTGTATATACATTGTACCTATATCATCGAGTGCAGCCGACAGCATGATCAGATCCGCGACAAGGTCCTCCGTTTCCTGTTCCATTTCCCTGAGAGCATCCTGACATCTGCCGAGGCCTTCCTGTCCTGAGAGTGCGCTGCGGACGCGATCTATTTCAGCCCCGATCATCCGAAGATTTCTGGCGACGGATGTCAGGTCATCGCTCTTTTCGATTATCAATTCCGGATATACTCTCATAAGCCCAGTGTCTTCCTTCTTTTTGTTTATGCTAATGCTCTGAAACTTTCCGCATGCATCCGTGCCGGCCGTGTCCGGATGCCCTTCCCGGGAAATTATTTTTTCCCCGGCATCCGTCACATGAATGCATGAGAGAAGTTTTTGTAATTATACTTTACATCATCGTCCTGTTCCTCTGACCCTTTTCCGACGAACGGTACACAAAATCAGATATTTGGCAGGTCAGACCAGGATGAGCTCCGCTCCCGTACGAATCCCGTAATCGCTGAGCTTCTTTTCTCTCCTGAACACGATTCCCAGATCCTTAGATCCGAGGATCATCTCATTGATATCTCCTCTGAGGTCCGTGTGCTCTTTCTGGCTGATCAGCTCACTGACCTCCTCGATGATCTCCTTTACCGTGACTTCTTCCTCGATATTCAAATTATAAACGTTCTCCAGTCCGGGAACGGTTATATTCACTACGATCATAGTATCCTCCTTGACCTGCGGCTTACACAGGGGACATTCTTACGTTCATGCGCATCTTCTCAGCATATAATGCGGGCGGCTGTCTCCTTCACAGCGGCTTCCATCCGGATCTCCCCGCTGTCCAGAATTTTGCAGTAAATGAGCGCACCCCGGCGTTCCAGCATGATCTGCCTTTTCTCCCCGGTCTCCCCGTTCGCGAATTCCCGGATCTTAAGGATCGGCAGACCGTCTCCCGAAAGCGGATCCGGAAGACGCGTATTCTCGATCTCATACCGGTCTTCCTCTTCCAGATGGATCTCCGGGAAGTTCCCGCTGTCCGTAAGGAACTCAGTGATTTCTCCTTCCGGAATCATCGATATTCGGAACTGCCCCTTATTTTCGTCGCTGACATTTTCAAGACAAATGAATGTTTTCTCCGCGCCGGCTCCCGCATAGACAAGAACTTCCGGTACGGATGTATCCTCGTTCGAAAGCCAATAGAGCCTTGGCGAGACGTACAGCCGGCTGAAAACATCTCCCCAATATCCGGCTGCGACAAATTTCTCCCCTTCATTTTTTACGAGTCCTCTTTGAAAAAGCGCAAAGAGCGTCCGTCTCATCTCCGCATTGTCCGGTGATCTGAGAGGAAAGCATGTCACCCGGTGCGCTCCGCTAAGGTGCAGAAGGACGTAAAGCTCGTTTTCTGA
Organism: uncultured Lachnospiraceae bacterium; assembly: GCA_902785985.1. GTDB lineage: Bacteria > Bacillota > Clostridia > Lachnospirales > Lachnospiraceae > Chordicoccus. The sequence goes on along the minus strand of CADABA010000009.1, from coordinate 28,193 downwards.
TAAATATAGAGATCTGTCCATTTTTCCTCCGTGTTCCGTTCATCTCAGGTATACTACGGTCCTTACCGGGCGTAAAGTCCGATATAAAGTGCCTTTTTCGATGCTCAGGCCGGTTCTCTTTTTCCGGACCGTTTTTGTCATACAGGCTTTCTTATGCAGAACTCTGCAGGAACTCCCGGACACGGCGCATCTCACCCGATTTCCCGGAACTCCTTCTTATAGCGCCTCGAGACCGGCACAAACATCCCGTCTCCCATCTCGATCTCATTGTCCGCATATGCCACCCGGGAAATTTTCCCCACATTGATGATATAGCTCCGGTGACAGCGCCGAAATCCTGACGGCAGGGCAGGGCCGAGCGCGTCGATCGTACCGTAGAAGGGGTATTCTTCGTCCGCTGTCCGTACAAAAAGTCTTTTGTCCCGGGCTTCAAAGTAGAATATTTTGGAAAAGGAAATGAATATCTTGCCGCTCTTCGTCTCCACCATGAACTTCTCTCCGTCATCCTCCTCCGTGCGGTCGAGATAAGTCTGAACGAACTCTCCGTTGATCTCGGACAGCATTTCCCGTGTATATGGGCGCAGCAGGAGAGAGTCGGGAGCTATTCCCGGCTTCAGATATTCAAGGGGCGACACCGTTGTGTCGGTGATCAGCATGAGCAGAGAGTCCTCACACCGCTTCCGCAGGGACCGCAGCTCGCTGATCGTCTGCCCCTTCAAAAATTCATAATACAGCAGATCCGGATCTGTCTGCTCTTCGAGTACGGAATGAAGTTCCGCAGTGTTTTCCGCCTCCCGGAATTCCATATCCTGATCAGGAAGTCTCTCGATTTTTTTCCAGAGCGAACTGCGGATCGCATCGCGCTCCGCAGCCCTTCTGTCATATGCAACAACATTGATCATTGGTCAACCTCTGTACATCGGAACAACAATTTTCTCGGTCTTTGCCTGCTTATCCTCGGACGGTATGATTCCTATGCCGGGTTTCAGGCTCCTTCCGACATCTCTGAAGCTTACATTGGCAAACTCAAACATCCTCTGTTTCGTATCATTGAGCCGTCCTCCAAACCGGACACCTGCGCATGTATCGCACATCTCCCGGACCGTCGGATTCGACATGAGCGTCATCTGATCTGCATCCTTGATCTCTGCGTAGACATAGACGTTATAGAAACGGCCCTTCGCAGCGATCAGCTCAACGACGGACTTCGCGTTCACAGCAGGAGAGGCCGGATCTTCGATCTCGCGGATAAAGCTTCCCAGATCAGCGATAAAGAGATTGATCCTCTGCGTCGTAAGAAGCGCATTAAAGGTCTCCTCCTCGGAAAGCCTGTTATCCAGACACTTTTTCTTGAGCGGGATCCTTTTTCCCATTTCCTCATAGACATACTTCAAAAGCTCATAAGTCGTCCCGCCGTCGACTGCCCGACGGATCCCGAGATCTTTTGAAATCCCTTCAAATGTGTTATCCCTGTTCTCGAAGATCAGATTCGTCTCTTTTCTGTCCGTCGCAGACAGAATGAGATTCTTCATATAGACAGACTTTCCGCTGCCTCTCGTACCGGTGACAAAGAACAGATAATGTTCGAACAGATCCGGTCCGTAGATTTCCGCATCCTCCTCATTATAAGCTGCAGGAAGTTTACGCGGATCTTTCAGCATCTCCAGATAATCCGGAAGTCTGACGAACTGCTCCCTCACCGGTTTGTCCGGAATGGTCGGGATCTGTCTCGCCGGAAGCTTTCTCCACGCGGCGTTCATCCGCTCGATCTTCTCGCGTATCATATCGTTCCGCAAAGGTCCTTCCGCCGACTCCGCTGCAAGCGCCGTCTGGAACTCGATGATCTTGTTGCCGTAACCGATCAGGCCGCGTCCCTTTACATTTGCTTCCGGAATGACTTCCGGACGCAGAACATGTAAGATCTCGCCATATGCATAGACATCCTGCATCTCAAGGCAGATGCCGGTCCGGAAATTCTCAGCCATCCTGGTCGGGATCTCCTTGGCTCCGATACCGCCTGAGGAGACCAGCAGGAAAATACCGTATCCTACGCCCTCTTTGACCAGCTGGCTCATGATTGCATCGTATGTCTCTCCCGTTTTCTCATGAAAGCTTCCGTAGTTGTCGATCACGATAAGGATCGCGGGGATCGTCCATCCGTTCTGATTGACATAGTCCGTGAAATTCGTCCCCTTAAAGAGCCGTCTTCTCTCGGAAATGATCTTTCCGATCAGCGTGAAGAACTTTGCGATCCGATCTGTCTCCAGATCCGCATCCGTGAGGATACCGCCTACATGGACCGATTTTTCAAACACTGTGAGCATCTGCGAGCTGAAATCCAGCGCATATACATTCAGCTGCTCCGGTGTATAGTGTGAGCAGAGTGAAAAGACCGCTGTCTGCAGGAATGTGGATTTTCCTGTCGACACTGTTCCGCAGACCATGTGATGACCGCCCGACGCAAAATCGATTCCGACATCCATCTGCGCCTGATTCTCGGGATCATCGCCGAATCCGACCGTTGCACTCAGACGGAACCGCCTCGGCACGGACGGCCAGTTCTGTCCGTCAAAGCATCTTCCCTTAAAGCTTTTCAGTTCGCTGAGGTACAGCCTGCCTGAAAGGACCGGAAGCCACAGCTTTCTGACCTCCCGGATCCCGCTCTTTACCGCCTCGGCAGCAAGATACTCAACGACCGACTGCAGCTGCGTCATCGCCTTCTGTTCCGGCAGGTGCTTCCGCTGTACAGCAGCTTCCGCAATAATTTCCTTCGGGTCACCCTTAAAGTTCCCGCGGAGGACAAGTGTGCGGCAAACCGTAATAAAATCGGATATCCGCATATTATTGAACTGATTTCTCTCAAAATCCGGCTGAATTGCCCGTACTTTCTCATAGAAGAGATCCGAAAACTCGGTCTGACTCATAAAGTCAAAGCCCGGCGCGCAGACATTTTCAGAAAGCTCATTCTGTGTCTGCACAAGGATTCCAAGGAGCTGTCTGACCCATTTGACTTTCTGCTCTTCCTTGAGCCTCAGCTTCGCATGATTTCCCGCCAGATCGACCTTTCCGGACGCGGAAAGCATCTGCGCGATCAGAATGCTGCGCCCGCCCAGTTCCCGGTCGTACGATGCACCGGACCACCCGGACTGAAAGAGTTCAAAAATCTCATCATTGCCGACCTGCATGTAGCATCGGCCCGTCTGTGTCAGGAATGCAGCATCGGTGCGGTGCAGCATTTCCATAGAATCTTCCTTATTCTGAACACGGAGGCAGAGCTTAAAACGGGAGTTCGCCCAGATATTGCTGTCAACGGTCCCGGCCGGTCTCTGCGTCGCGAGGATCAGATGTACACCAAGGCTTCGACCGACCTGGGCAACAGAGATCAGCTCCTTCATGAACTCCGGCTGCTCCCGCTTGAGTTCTGCGAACTCATCGATGATGATGAGCAGATGCTGCATCGGCTCATCCGCCTCCCCCGCCTTATAAAGCGAAGTGTATGCGTCGATCCTGTTCACACCATACTCGGCAAAAACCCTCTGTCTGCGGTGAATTTCACTGTTGATCGAGATCATGGCCCTCTTGACCTGATTTCCGGAAAGGTTCGAGATGGCCCCGATCATATGCGGCAGGCCTTCGAACAGATTCGCCATTCCGCCGCCCTTATAGTCAATGATAAAGAAGCCCACATCCTCCGGGCTGTAGTTGACAGCCAGGGACAGTATATATGTCTGAAGCGTCTCGGACTTACCCGAGCCGGTCGTACCTGCGACAAGGCCATGGGGTCCGTGATATTTTTCGTGCAGATCGAGATAACAGGGACGGTTGCCTCCCTTGAAACCGACCAGCGCTTTCATTGTGCTCGCCGGATCCGAAAGTTTCCATCGCTCCGAGGCATTCAGCCCCTCGGGAGCTGTCACGCCGTACATATCAAAAAATGAAAGCATATTCGGAATCTCGCCGTCCTCACCGGATTCTGTCACACGAATATTTCCCAGTGTTTTTGCAAGCTTTGCCACCTGTTCCGGCTGGACCTTGTCGAATATGACTTCATTTCCATTCTCAAAGAGGTCGTGCGTGTAGATAATACTGTTGGCGGCACAGTTCACAATGCACTCGCAGTCATTGGGCAGGTTCATCATCCTGTCCGCGAGGAAGATCGTGGACAGACCAAGGTCCGTCTTCCGCTCAAATACAAAGTTCGCGATAATCGACCCCTCGATCAGGCGGGGATCTGCGACGATCATGATATACTGAGGCTTCGCGATCCCGCTCTTACTTGCGTTATCTTCCTCCATACGGTTTCGGAAAATCTGGGCCAGCGCGTAGAACACATCACCGGTCTCATCCGGATTCGTCGCAATATAACGGATCTTGCGGTCCTCAGACCAGACATGCGGAAACCAGTACATAAAATTCCATGCATCCCGGTCGATGTCACTCATTCCGTCATAGATGAGGGCAAGCTTCACATCCGTATAGCAGTTCGCCGTCACGATCTGTGTGATCAGAGTGCGGACAACATCGACAGCCTCGCTGCGGCTCTTCTGCCCGACGACGCCGATCAGATGTTCCTTGCGGATATCCAGAAGGACGGGAACATTGGTCAGTGTCTTATATTCATCCCTGATCACCCTCGGCTGATCCACCAGCGAATCGTCGATCATCATGAGCCGTTCCTTCGGGATAATGATATCCTGCTGATACTTTACGCTGCCCATTCCGATTCGATAGCTCATGAAGTCGGGATGCGTCGCATTGCGGTTCCACAGAATTCCGAAGCTTTCATCCAGTTCGCAGCACCTGTCCGCACTGATATAATACGTATTGAGTTTCTTCTGATTTTCGTGGTAGCACCTGTCGAGATAGCGCTTGATATCTTCCAGATAGTTCCCATAGCGCCGCACTCTGTTTTCTTCATTTTCAGCATGCATGCGTTCCTGATACCGCATATTCTTGATGGCCCAGAAAACGCCGACCGACGCCGATGTCAGGGCCATGATAATACCGGTATACATAAAAGCCGACCGCCCCGTTCCGTTCGTGTTGGCGAGCACAATGGACATGAACGCTGTGATCAGCATGGGAAGCGCCATGGTAAAAGACGGACCGATCCGCATAAAAAGCGGCATCTTTGGAATTTCCTGCCGGTTCGGAGGAGCTTCGATCTCGACCGGTTCCGTAAAAAGGACCGGCATGATGCGGGGCGCACGATGGAATTCCACAACACCTGCGTCTTTCTTTTTTCCGGGTTCGGCTGACAGCTGGTCGATCTGCTCCGCGCTCAGCTGCTGCCTGTGCACTGTAAAGCCTTCACGGGCATGGACAGCGATCATGCTGCCGAGATAAACGATATTCAATCTGAAAATCCGAATGCTGTCGCCAAAATGGAGCGCAACAGGACTGTTCTTCCTGATTCGCTGCAGATTCACATAGGTGCCGTTCGTTGAGCGGTCGATAATATAAGCGCTGCCGTTCCTCATCTCAATCTCACAGTGAGAAGCCCGGGTGACCAGATTCTCCAGAGAATAGCAGATCACATTATTCTCGAGTGCTCCCACTGTAATGACACCGTTTGCCTCCAGCGGGTATTTTCGGTATACGTTGAACGGATTCGTCTGCTCATAGGCCAGTATAGTAAAATGAGAACCGGATACCTCTATATCCAGATTGACTCCGTCCCGTATTGAAGCACCTTCCGGAAGCGGCATGTGATTCAGATTTGAGGACACACGGTAATCCCCCGGACGAAGCCACCATCCGCGCTTCTCATCCTTCTCCAGATGAAGAATGACATCCCTGTGCAGACCGAAAAGCTTCTTCTCGATCATGATCTGCATCATCGGATTTCCACGGTCCATGAGAAACACCTCACGGAACGCACTTATACTGTACATGGACAAAACGATGCTCATAAGCGTTCCCCCCATTCGAACGTATACTGCACTTTCTAAACGCACCGACTCCCCGGGGAAGACTTCTCCGGGGATACAGTGTCTGTTGTCCTTATCAAATTTGCAGGACAGGCCGTTTCCGGATGCTCTGCCTCCGGATGCCGGTCCTCATGATTTTTCCTTCACTGCGCTTTCGATTCGCTCTGTATCCCTCCGGCCGGTCAAAGCCGTCCGGATCATACGAATTCAGCGGTCTTCAGGCTGTTGGCAAGCTCAACGTTCGTGCGCTCAGCATTCTCGTAGACTGTTGCCATCTCGCTCAGATTTGTGGAGCTCTTGATGATCTTGTTGTACATCTGTGTCATGCCCGTCTCTGTGCTCTTGAGCTTTGTATAATAACTTTCTGCCGCCTCACCGGCCCAGGTGGTCCTGAGCTCCTGTGCGATATTGAGCATGCTTGTCGTCAGATTCTTGATATTTCCGCCCGCTGTAAGAAATGCCTGGGACGCGTTGTTTAACTCACTTGCTGATACTCGAACACTAGCCATAATTTTTCTCCTTTACTTATATAAGTCCTGCGGCCGACCGGCCGTCATGTTCTTTTTTTCTTCTCTGCGCCGGATCCTTCCGGCATTTCATGGTTTTTCTCTCCGCCGGATCCCTCCCGGCATTTCATGGTTTTTCTCTCCGCCGGATCCCTCCCGGCATTCCATGGTTTTTCTCTCCGCCGGATCCTCCCGGCATTTTCAGGTCGGCTCTCCCGCCGGAAGTACCTTCCTTACTTGGACTGTGCGATCGTCATTGCCTGCTGCTCAGCTGCCTCGTATCCCTGCGCCGCGACCTCGAGCTGTGTCACATAATCCTGCATGACCGACTTAAATGTCTCCATCTCACTGTGAAGCGTAGTGAAATTATTGTGGAAAGCTTTCTGCGCATCACCTTCATATGTTGTAGAGAGTGTGCTTTCTGTTGTGACCAGATTGTTCATTTCCGTCGTGAACTGTGCAATGTATCCGCTCAGCTCGGTTGCCTTTGCTTTCAGCTCAGATGATGTTACTTTGTACTCAGCCATGATAAAACCTCCATTTTTTGTTTTTTATTTTTTGTTTTCTGTTTTCTGTTTTATTGGTTTGTGCTTTCCTGATGGTCATAAGATATCACATCTGTCTGCACGCTTTGTAAATTTCCGACGAATGGACACTTTAAACCGACGAATGGTCAAAATCCGATTATTCGACTCCGTCCCGCTGCTAAAGAAGACAGGGAGATTCTGCGTCCGCATTCAGTATTTTCCTCTCAGCTTCCGCACGAACTCATTGTGGCGGCGCGGCCAGGTCGCGATCCAGAAGATCAGTGAAATCGCTCCGAATGCCAACGAGACGCATCCGATCAGAACCATAACGATTCCCTGGCTCATTTGATCCACCCTCCTTTCACAAGATTATCGTGCTCCTTATTAAGCGCATCCATCTCCGGGTCAGACTGATTCTCTTCTTTCGAGTACATTTCCTTAGCCTTCTCATAATTCGTCTTGAATTCAGAGTAGTTCCTCAGGTTCTCTGCCTTTTGGGTCTCAATATAGAGCAGAACGAAGGATTTTCGCTTATACCCCGCATAACTGTCCGGATAATCTGATATGATCTGATCTGCAAATTCCCTGCTCTTATCCAGATCATCAATATTCTGATATAATTTCGAGATCGTATCCAGATCACCGATCGTTCCGGTGGAATTGTTGTAACTGTATATCTTCAAAAGCTCCTCAAGCGCGTTCCTGCTGCAGTCCACAAGGGCGCCTCTGTCGTCCGCCTTCGCGTTGCCTTTGAGGATCCACGCATTCGCAAGCTCACGGGAGAGACGCATCTGCATTCCTTTCCCGAAACGGTCATTGTCTACGTACTTGTTCAGGAATTCGATCTTCTTGTCGTAGTCACCGTTCTCCCCGTAAATATCGGACACCATCAGGACGGAGCGCGACGCAAGCTCTTCATCCTGTGAGGTGTTGAGAACTTCCTGGAAAAGTCCGACCGCATTTTCATCCTCTCCCTTTGCACAGGCGATCTCCGCCCGGACATAGCTGACTGAATCCGCGCCAAGCCCCCTGTCCTGCGCTTCCTGAAGGACAGTTTCTGCATCAGCCGTTTTCCCGTCTCTCGCCAGCGCGATCGCCCTCTCTCTGTAGTATAAATTATTGCCGTCGTACTCCTTGCAAGCCCTTTTAAATGCCTTATTCGCGTTCGAATACTCCTCTTTCTCAAGGTAGGCATCGCCGCAGATGTAATACAGGTCACCCCACAGGGAGTCGTCGGATTTCCTTCTTTTGACCTTATCATTTTCCGTTATCTCATCGACAGTTTTTATTGCCCCGTCGAAGTCCCCGGAAAGGTACTGTGTTCTGGCTTTCTCGACATACGCATCGATCCGGTCCGGAAGCACTTCCATTGCCTCCTCGAGCCTGTTCAGCGCTTCCTGATATTCCCCGCTGTCGGAGTAGGCGCGCGCCTCGTTCACGATCCCGTTATACTCACTTCCGGTCGATGAACGGACAGTATAGAAACCTGCCCCGATCATCGCAAGTCCGAAGCCTATGAGAAGTCCGCTGATAAGTCTTCTTCTGTTCTCACGCTTTTTGAATTCTTTGTACTCACTGTCCAGTCTGTAAATATTGCGAAGCGCCTGGTTCAGAGCGACCCCGTTCGGATAGCGTTCATTCGGATCGAGCGCCATACATTTTTCGATGATCAATGCAAATGAAGGATCAAGGTCGATATCAAATTCGCTGATCGGTATGATCTTCGAAAAGTCAAGATCCGGTTTTACACCTGTCAGCAAATGATACATGGTGACCCCGAAGCTGTATATATCAGATCTTGTGTCGACCCCTTTTCCCACTGTCTGCATAACGATCGGCAGTGTATTGCCGCCATATGCATCCGGAAGCCGCCCCATATTTCCGGGCTGCCCGCCTGTATTGTAGGGACCGTTCATCCGCTGTCCGCCGGACCGATAGCCGGCCTTCGCCAGCATCTCATAATAATCGCTCAGTTTATTATACTGTTCTGGCGGTGAATAGCCCGGTGTGATCCAGGTCGTGTCCAGTTTGCCCCTGCTGAATGCAAGAGAGATGTTGAAATCGATCAGCGTAACTCCGTTTTTCTCAGGGTCATACATAATATTCGCCGGTTTTATGTCACTGTGAATGACCGGCGGCCTCTGACCGTGCAGATAGGCAAGCGCATCCGCAAGCTCCTGCGCCCACTTTAATACCTTGTCCTGCAGAAAACGTCCCTGCCGCGCAAGCGCTGTCTTTAAATCGATTCCCTTAATAAAATCCATGCTCGTAAAGAGCCTGCCATCATATTCAAAGAAATCAAGGACCTTCGGCAGACGTTCATGCTTCAGCTGCTTTAAGATATCGACCTCCGCGCGGCTGTCAAGGAGGGATGTCACTTCTTCCCGGATCTGTTTCAGAACTACATCAAGCTCCAGATGTTTATCATAGGCGGCATATACGATGCCTCCGCCGCCCTTTCCGATTACCTGCTTTATAACATATCTGTCTTTAATGACCGTCCTTATGGGAATCGTATCATTTACCATAGCTTCCCCTCATACATAACACTTTTCCACAACAAAGAATCTGCCGGGTTTCGGGAACGCCTCGCGTTCCTGAAGCGACGTGTGCGGCGCATCGGCGCCATCTGCTGCACACGTCTGCTTTTTACTGACTAAAACCTCCCATATTCCTTACTTTAAGGCTCCCGGAATAAATACATGTGGGAAGTTTGAGTTACTGATCATTCCATACGGTCCGGTTATTACTCTCCGCAAAAAGATCAAAACTCGATCAGCCCCTGTATATAAGCAAAGGCAGCGAACCCGACAAGAAGGATGAGCAGTATAAGGATCACGATGATCGCGATCAGGATCCCGGATCCCTTTTTGTCGGATTTTACTTCAGCATTCTGCTCCGAACCCGGATTTTCCTCCTTCAGCCCTGCAACACCGAGGACCGGGGAATTAAACACTTTACTCATGTCTGCCGCTTCCGGATTGGATCCGTGGGATCCATAACTGCCCATTGCGCCCATATCCCGCGTGTACTCACCCGACCCGTTCGCCGCCTGCGCATATCCGCCCGCGGCGCCTGCTGCCGACGCGTATCCGTCCGCTCCGTTCGCTGCCTGCGCATATCCGCTCGCGGCGCCTGTTGCCTGTGCATATCCGCCTGCTCCGTTTGCTGCCTGCGCATATCCGCCCGCTCCGTTTACTGCCTGCGCGTATCCGCCTGCCGCCTGCGGGCTGCCGGGATTGCTGCCGTATACAGGCCGGGGCTGTGACGCATAGAATCCTCCTTTGTCCGATACATCGGCGGATTTGATGCCGGACTGATATCCGCGGCCATCGGCTGCTGATCCGTTCGACGGATATCCGGTTCGGCTGCTGATCTCCTCCACGCGGCTCTCGCCCGTACCGTCGGGGGAGTATACGATCGTGTATTCCGATCCCGGATAATCCGGGACAGTCTCTCCTGCTGCACTGCCTTTTTCAGCAATGACCGTCCTGCTTCCGCAAAACTGACAGAATTTAGCGTCGTCTCTGATATTTTTCCCGCAATTCATGCAGAACATTGTGTCACCTCAATAGTACAAATCTGATCGGGAGTTCCGCAGGGAACTGCCTGTATCATCATAACATATCCACTATTATAATACCTGTCTTCTGAATCGAAAATACATAAACTCAATTACTGAAACTTCCCTGATCTGAGACCGGTGCGGCTTCCGGAAGTAATCGGTGTTCCGAAAATTCAGTCCCCGGAGAACTTTCAGTTAGTTTGATTATACTACATTCTCATACTTTTACGCAGTATGCATCCCTGCAAAAGATAAAATTCTGTGTTTAACGAACATTTGCAGTCGTTCCCGTTTCTTTCCCATGTACCTTCATTCACGGCTGAAGCCGTAATCATTCAGTATCCGAGGTTAAAATGCATGTATCTTTCCCTGTAAATCTCGTGTCAAATCCACAAAATCATAGTATACTAAAATGAACTACAGACTTTAGCAGTTATTTGACAGGATCGGACATGTCGAACAGGCGCAAACAGGAAAAAAAGAAACTTAAAAAGCAGATTATCATATTGAGTGCCCTTCTCTTTATTCTTACCATTACCATGATCATTCTGGCCGTCATATTGATGGGCCGGATCTCCGGCAGAGGAGAAGACTCCCGTAAAAACGAAAACATCGTCACCTCCAAAAGTGACAGCAAAAAAGCCGATGCTGAAAGCAGCGCAGCGGGCAGAAAAACCGACAGCGGTTCTTCTGTGCCCGCTCAGACAGGAACCGGTACCGGCAGTTACACCCCGGCGTCCCCCTCCCATACCGGATCCTCCGGAACTTCAGAAGCATCCGGTCCTGAGAGCACTTCCGGGAGCACGTCCTCCGGCGCCGAAGAAATCACTGTTCCCGTTGAAGATATTTTCCTTCCGGACGCAGGGAACGTCATTGCGGACAGCGCATTTGACCATGACGACCCTGGCAGATACTTTGCCTCCAGGGAAATCGTTGAGGGCGATCCTGTATATCTTCGGATATACGGAAAGTCCTATCAGGAAAATGACTATATATCTCTTGACAGTCTTCGGTATTTACGTATGGTGCATTACAATTTTGACGGTAAGATCCAGGTCGGAGAGATGATTGTCAATGCGGAGATCGCGGATGATGTGCTTTTCATTTTCCAGGAGCTCTTTATGCGGGGCTACCAGATCCGGAAAATGCATCTGATCGATGACTACTGGACGGGTGACGGCATAAGCTCCGACGAGGCCTCCGTGACGGATGACAATACGTCCTGTTTCTGCTTCCGGCAGGCAGCAAACACCGACCAGCTCTCCAGGCACGCCCTCGGTCTTGCGATCGACCTGAATCCGCTGGAAAATCCTTTCCTTACCTTCGACGAAGACGGAACCGTGCATATCCTGCCGGAGGAGGGCACGCCTTACGCATATGACCGCTCCGCCGATATGCCGCATGTTATCACGGAGAGCGATGACGCCTATCTTCTCTTCAGCGAACAGGGATTCAACTGGGGCGGACACTGGTACAGCCCGATCGACTACCAGCATTTCGAATGGGACTGAATTTTCGCACATCGCCATCTGATTTGGAATTATAAAAAATGGTTTTATAAAAAGGAAGGCTGACTTATGTCTGACAATAATTCACCGATCAACAAACCCCTGATCGCGGCCGGTATCGCAGGCCTGTGTATTCTGACTGCCCTTATCACTGCATTTTTCATCACTTTGTTCCTTCGTATGAGCAGGAACGATGATACAGAGTCGAAAAAAGAAAAAGAGACGACCTCTTCCGTCAGTGAAACGAAAGACACAGAATCAACCGATGCAGGATTAGGGGCAGCGCAGGATTTTACAGGCGGGCAGGCTTATCAGGTGCTCATGTCACTCGACGACCTGACCGATGAAGAGGTGAAAGATATCTACAAGGACATCCTGGATGCCTACAGGCAGGCCTGGAAGGATGATTTCGACGATTATGATGACGAGGGCATCAACCCGAACATGACAAAATCAAAGCTCGGGGTACCGAAGAATCTGTGTTACGCATTTGTCGACTTTGCGGACGACGGTTTTCCGGAACTGGTCGTCGCAAATATTGATAAGAACGGCTACAAAGTGATCGATTTTGTCGGAATTGAAGTGGATCTGTCGACACCGGACCGGAAAAAGAGCGCAAAGAGGATTTTCGATCAGTACCCGTCAAAGTCCTTCAACCTCCGGCTCGTCTCCTATCATTCGAGCAAGGAAGAGGATGACACGGATTCCGATTCCGGGGATGAGACGGACAGCAAAGAGGACAAAGAGAACAAAGAGAACAAAGAGGACGGGGAGGAAGACGAGGAGCGGACGAATCTCCTCTACACAGCAGACTGGGATCCGGACAGTGATGTCCGAATGATGGATCTCGATATCTTAAATCCGCGAATGATCACAACGACTTCCTTCATGGAAATCAGAAGAAGACCGGACCTGTCCGATGGAGACGAAGATGCCTACACGATTCGCGAGGGTGACAAGGAAGCCGAATCTGTTTCAGAAGAGAAATATACGGCCATAACATACGGATTTATGGAAGACTCCAGGGATTATGATGATATTGACTGGATTTCGATCAGAGACTGGAAAGGATGAGAATCATGAACTTCGAGGAAACAATCAGAGTAGAACAAAGACGTCTCACGCCAAAAGTTTTTGTCGTATGCAACGGGGCTGTAAAGGAATATGTCCTGAACCGCAGTGCCGTCTTTGGTCGGATCACAGAATCGGGAAACCCTGACATCGGTGTGGATATGCGCTATGTATCCCGCAGGCACGGTTCGTTCGAGCTGGTCTCCGGCTGCTTTTTCTACAGGGATCTCTCCAGCACGAACGGCACCTGGTATGCCAACAGAAGGCTTGAACCGAACGCCCCGCAGCAGCTGAAGAGCGGGGATGTCCTGAGAGTGTATTCCTCCCGGGATCCGGCTAAATTTACTACACTGATCTTCACCATGGACTATCCCGATCATTATAACTGGCAGGCCATCCCTCTTACGAACGCAAATCAGATCGATATCGGCCGCAATCCGAACAGCGGACTGGTCCTTAGGAGTCAGGGTATCTCCAGACTGCATGCCGTTCTCTTCCGGCATAACGGCCGATGGGCCCTGGCAGACCGCAACAGCAGGAACGGTGTCTATGTCAACGATATCCGTCTGACGAACCCGATCTTCCTCCGGCCGGGCGACGCGATCCGGATCAATAATATCCATTTTATCTACTGCATTGACCGTCTGCTCTGCCAGATACCTTCCGGACCTCGTTACACAGGAGACGACAGCGTCAGTATCGAAGGCCGCAGAGACAGGAACCAGCAGTCGACCGGTGCCATGTCGAGCGACTCCCTGAAAATACAGATCGTCGAGCGAAGCGTTATTGTAAGGGGAAAAAAGCTCACGCTCCTGCGCGACATCAATATGACGATCAATCCCGGAGAGATGGTGCTGGTCCTCGGCGGATCCGGGGCCGGCAAGACCACCTTCATGAACGCCGTCATGGGCTACGAGAAGGCAAACGGCAGGATCATGTACGGCAGGACTGACGTCTATGCAGACTATGCGTCCATGAAAGATAAGATGGGATTCGTTCCCCAGCAGGATCTTCTGCGCGGCGAAGACCGCGTGTCGGATACTCTCCGGGATGCAGCAAGGCTCCGTCTCGGAAAGGGAACGACACAGGCACAGCGCGATGCGCGCGTAGCCCAGGTCGTGAACAAAATGGGTCTTGAGACCCTGCAGAACCATCTTGTAAACAAGCTCAGCGGCGGCCAGCGGAAGCGTCTCAGCATCGCGGTCGAATATGTCGCAGACCCGGTCCTCTTCTTCCTCGATGAGCCCGATTCCGGTCTGGACGGAGGCATGGCGACAACGCTCATGACGAACCTTCGAACGATCGCCGACGACGGCAAGATCGTCATCGTCATTTCCCATGCGCCTGACAGGACTCCTGATTTCTTCGACAAGATCATGGTCCTCGCCAAGGGAAGCGATGAATGCGGACATCTGGCATATTTCGGACCGGTCCGTGATGCTTACGGTTATTTTGATACCAAGTCCCTCGAGGGAATTGTAAAGCGGATCAACCGCAAAAACGAAGGCGGTGACGGAATGGCGGATTATTTCATTCAGAAATTCAGTGGAATGAGGAGATGACATGGGCAGTTCAAGATTATCACAGATAACAATTTATGCCGGAAAGTGTTTCCGAATTTTCAAGAACGAAAAAGGCTGGACGACCTTTCTGAGTTCCGCCCTGATCACACTGATTATCTCAAGTGTTGTCAGCAAGGATATGTTCAAGGCCTACTCAGCGACAAGGAACGGCGCATTTGCTCTGGTCTGCGCCTGCATCTGGATCGGTATTTTCAACTCGATCCAGTCGATCTGCAAGGAACGTGACATTATAAAGAGGGAACACAGGTCAGGCCTTCATATGTCCGCATATGTTGCATCCCATATGCTCTTTGAAATGTTCCTCTGCCTGGTAGAGAGCCTGATCGTGACGATCATCATCACGATCTTCCGCCATCAGAATCTGCCGTCCTCCGGTGTCCTTCTTCCGTGTGTGATCGAGCTCGAAATCACGTTCTTTCTCGCCATCTACTGCTCTGACACTCTCGGCCTGATGACATCCAGTATTGTCAAAACACCGGTCGCAGCCATGACAGTCATGCCCTTTATCCTGATCATCCAGCTGGTCATGTCCGGCATGATCTTCAAGCTGCAGGGCTTTTCCGCGAAAGTCGCGAATATCACGGTAAGCAAATGGAGCCTGAATGCGATCTGCATCACATCCAATGTCAACGATATGCTGATGGCGAATCCGGACCTTGAGGCGGACTATGAATATGCGGTCTCAAATCTGCTTCAAATGTGGGGCATCCTTGCCATCTTTATCCTGGTCTACGGCATCATATCCATTATTTCGCTGGAGTTCGTCGACAAGGATAAGCGCTGACGTCGACAGGGATGAGCGCTGATCATCTGCCGGGGAAGGTCTCGTCACGCGTATTGCGCGATGAAGAATACCTAAGACCCGCTGTATGCGGGAGGATGTCATGCATTCCTCCGCATATAGCGGGTCTTTTCAATACGCGTCTTTCAAGAACGCCTCGGCGTTTATCTCAGTGGAGGATTGAAACCTGCCACGGAGACGAGCAGGATATTGACCTATCCCCCGCTTATAGAAGCAGGGGTCTTCCCCACTGAGATAAACCGGCTGTATGCACAATGACAGTTCGCATGCGATGCAGAAAGCCTCTTTGCAGCACTCATTATTACGGGCACATCCCCGCAGCTCACACTACTTATTTAATGTACAATCCACTACCCTCATATAATTTGCCCCGAACACCTCAAGGCGAAGATCCTCGACGCCTTTAAGATTCACGTTAAATTCCTGCGGTCCCCGCCCCGCAGTGACCGGCTGGGATTCATATACGACCTCCCCGTCCGCGTAAATTCGGAACCGGGTGCTTTCAGAGACAACATCACTGTAGGCATTGTTCAGAATGACCTTACCCGTGATTGAAGAGTAAGCCCCGCTTATTTTATAGGAGTTCCAGTTCTCTGTATCCGCCGCTCTGCCACCGATAGCAGTCGAATTGTAGACCGTCCCGTTGTTGTCAACGGCGTTCCCGTAAAATACAAGCCCGCCTTCCGAAGGCGAAAGCTGCATGGAGGAACTGTACCAGTCAATCTCTGAGATTTCCGCATGATCTCCGGAAACGATATTGTCGATGATGCCTTCCGCGGTCGAATTTCCGGTGATCGTCTCCTCCTCGCTGATCACACAGTCGACAAGGCGTATAAAATTACATCCCTGGATCGTCAGCTTCATCCTGCTGACCCCGGTGATATTCACCTGAAAATCCTGGGGGACGAAGCCCCTTGTAACGCGCCCCGACTCCCAGAGGAGTTTTCCATCCCCGTAGATCCGGACGTACGTATCCTTTCCGACGTTGGCTCTCTTGTCATAATTCATTACGACCCTGCCGGCAATCGATCTGTATTTTCCATCCAGAATATACTCATCGGCATTCTCCATCTCAGACGTTCCGCCTGCGATGGCATTTTTGTACGTTGTCCCGAAATTATCTCTCGCCGAATCAAGGTAGACAAGACTTGTCGGCGTCACCTCGGGGTTCACTTTTTCAATTTCCTTCAGGGAAATGAACTGTGCCGCGGGGGCAGGATTTTCCACAGATGCATCACTGTCCGATATTACGGAATCATCTGCCGGTCTGGAAGAATTCACTGCCGTCGATGAGGATACAACATTCGAAGGGTCGGTAACGTCATATCCGTTAATCAGGCTTTCGATCCTGTCTCTAAAGAGGAACAGGCCTGCAAGGATAAGGATCAGACCTAACGCGATTCCCAGAAGTGCGGCCGCGATCATTCCGCGCACATTTCCGGAATGCGGCTCATCCTCTCCCTGCGAAATTCCGCTCTCCCGCTGTCTTCTTTCACTTCCTCCGGGCTGTTTTAATGGCGCGGGAGGTATGTAAGAACTCCTCTCAGCTGCAATGCTTTCCTGTACGGAACCGCCGGCATCTGACTGCGGTACAGCACCGCTCTGCGAACCCAGTTTCTGCGTGTTCTCCATCTGCGAGATCCAACTCTCAGGGACCCGGCTTCCCGGGATCTGATTCTCCGGGCTGCTGTACGCACTGCCTCCGGACTGCGCATTCGGCGCCCCGCTGTAGGCGGTGTTCCCTGCAGGAGCGTTTGTCGGGCTGCTGTACGCTCTGCCTCCGGACTGCGCATTCGGTATCCCGCTGTAGGCGGTGTTCCTTGAAGAAACGCCTGTCGGGCTGCTGTACGCACTGCTTCCGGACTGTACATTCGGCGCTACGCCGTAGGCGGTGTTCCTCGAAGAAACGTTTGTCGGGCTGCTGTACGCACTGCCTCCGGACTGCGCATTCGGTGTCCCGCTGTAGGCGGTGTTCCTCGAAGAAACGCTTGTCGGGCTGCTGTACGCACTGCTTCCGGACTGTGCATTCGGCGCTACGCCGTAGGCGGTGTTCCTTGCAGGGGCGTTTGTCGGGCTGCTGTACGCACTGCCTCCGGACTGCGCATTCGGTGCTCCGCCGTAGGCGGTGTTCCTTGCAGGAGCGTTTGTCGTACGCACTGCCTCCGGACTGCGCATTCGGTGCTCCGCCGTAGGCGGTGTTCCTTGCAGGAGCGTTTGTCGGGCTGCTGTACGCACTGCCTCCGGACTGCACATTTACCGGTATCTGCACATTGTCGGCCCGGACTGCACGGTTCCTGCCCGGCATATCATAAGCCGTCCGGTAATCGCGTCCGCCCGGCAGATCAGTCAGGCTGCGTTCCGTATCTCTGTCTGACAGATCGTTCACGCTGTGTTTTTCTCTCCCCGCCCCGTTTTTAGCGAGTCTTCTCTTAAGCTTCAGCTCTTCCAGAGCTGCATTCATCTCCTTTGCATCCCTGTATCGTTCTTCCGGTCTGAATCGTACAGCTTTTCCGATGATCTTCGCCAGATCCGCTGAGGCGTGTGCCGGTGCAGGAAGTTCTGTCCCGGAAAGCCGCAGGCCGTTCGCCCGCTCTGCATCTGACGGGCGCATCGTCCCTGCGCCAAGGTCAATAAAGGGGCCTTTATTCTCATTGCAGAGCCGATAAAGGACAAGGCCGAGTGCATAGATATCAACCGTCTGATCGTACGTATCAGAGGTAAAAATCTCCGGAGCCATATAATCGTAAGTTCCCTTACAGGACATTCCCCGCTCAGCCCTGCTCATGCGCGTGGCGATTCCGAAGTCACCGAGCTTATAGACACCTGTTTTCTGGTGAAGGAAAATGTTCGCAGGTTTAATATCCCTGTGGATCACATCATCCGTCTCGCAGTCGATCAGGGCTGCACTGATTCCAATTCCGAGATCTATGATCTCATCTTCCTCAAGCCGGCGCAGCTTCATGATCTCTTTCAGGCAGAGCAGCCGCTCCATACGGATAAAAATATCCCAGCCAATGGAGTCTTTATGCTCAATCACCTTGTAGTCCTCGACGTTGACGATATTTGCCGTTCCCCGGTAATCCATCATCATGGTAATTTCCTGGATACACCCCTGAACGATCTCATGGAAATATTCACGTGTTGACTTTTCATCCAGGCCCTCAGCACGAACCAGCTCAATTTCTTCCGGGCTGGCCGGGATCGTCATCACTTTGATCGCAGAATAGTACTTTTTTCCGGCATCAGACCTGGCAGCACTGAAAACTTTTCCGTAAGATCCTCTTCCGAGCAGCTCTTCGATATTCCAATCAGGCCAGAAATCTTTTATTTTCTCAATTGCTTCCATCTTATTTCTCCAAACATGGCCGGACGGCCCCGGTATCCTTCCCGCACTGTGTTCCCGTGGGTCCGGGGTGAACCTTCAGATCTCTCCCGACATGAATGCTCTCTCCCCCGGGAGTACTGCTGTCTCCTTCGGCACGAACTCCCACTCCCGGGCAGTACCGCAGATCCTGCGGACATGGTGCTTTAAGCTGCTGTGCTTCGTCGAACTTCATTTTCCGGATTCCTTTTCACCTCCGCACGTCCCAATATGCAGCGAATGAAAAGCCGGTGTTCAGATACGTCAGGTGTTCATTCAACAGGCTCCGGAGCGCTTCTTATTCGGAATGCGCACACGAACCTTCTCTGATCTCCGAAATCCGCAAGCGGGCAGGTAAACGGCTGCTCCGAAGAAACCCTGTCCTGTCCTTCCGGAGTAAAATGCCCGCAGTCATATTTACTGCACATCTGCGTCTCCGGGTCATAATCCACAAGGACAAATGTATGCCATGTATACGCCGGCACTCCGTCTTTGCCATCATCCTGCAATACGATATCGCCCCGCATAAGCCTGGACTGGTCATTGATCTTAATAAAACCATGCGTCGTGAGAAATTGTTCTTCGGTAAGTCCTCCTGACGCGGCAGGCGATGAACCCGTCCTCGCAGGGAGGAAGAGTGTTCGAATTTCCATATTCATATTCATTGTCATGCGCCGTCTGATAGACCGCTGCGACGGCATCAATAAATTCTTCTGCGTCAAAAGGGCAATAGTCGACGACCGAGTCCTGCGGGGGATCAAGATACTCATAGACCGGCCTTCCGTCACCCATATAAAGGACACCGTCGATCTCATATTCACTGGAGGCCGTTTCTCCGGAAGAGCCCCGGGCACCGGAGGAATTCGTTCCGGAAATCTGCGCACTGCTCTCCCCGGCAGTGCTTCCGCCATTTTGGTTCTCACCGTTCTTTACTGTTCCCTCTCCCCGGCTACGGTCTTCCGCACTGCCGGCATCGGATTCACTTTTCTCCTCAGGTCTGCCCGGCTTCGATCCCACGTCAGTCCCTTTTTTTTCTTTTGAACCTGGACCGGCACTCGTATGCACCTCCGCTTTGCTCCCGGACGATGAATCCGCAATATTCAGAATACGGACACTCAGAAAGGCGATAAATGCAATAAGAATCACACATAACGCCGATAAAAGGCCAATTAATATATTTCTTTTTTTCATCCTGCTGTTCCTGCTAAAAGTGCGAGGGGTAACCATCCAGTTTATCTGAGCGGTGCTGTTCGCATTCCGCTTGCGCTTCATGCTCACTGGCGCGCTCTGTGCATTCCGCCATGCCGACAGGTTCGCAGCTTTCAGCTGCTCACTGTCGCGCTGTCGCGCTATGTGGCTGTTCGCATAATTGCGCTTGTATGAGCAAGCTCCCACCGCTTATTATGCTCCATCCTCGCACCGCTCGTAGGTACAAATATTGTACCACATCTGCCGGTGGAAAATACTCAAAGGATGCATATTCCGCAGTTATACCCGCCAAAATATGCACAGATCCTTTTTGCTTCCGGATGGCTTGATGTTCTGCACGAAAAATCCGGTCAAATCTCTTGCATCATTCCAACTATCAAATCCATTGGATTGATTGGTATAAAGGAACCGGAACCCGTTCGAAGCCGGAAAGCCGGAGATTGCAGGACCGGCTTTCGATCGGATCAGCCCGGATATGACCCATCTGTTATCGGGGAGAAAAACAGAAGAATTCAAAGAGGAGGAGAACATGAAAAGGACCTGGATCATGGCATTTTTTATCGGAACAGCCCTTCTTGCCGCATCCTGCGGTCAGGATACGGCAGAATCCGGAGAAACCGGAAAAAATACGGTACAAAGCGAAAACAAGGCGGAAGAAAGTATTGATTCAAAAGGAGCAGGCAGCGGGACAGGCTCTGCCGCCGCTCCGGATCAGACAGAAAGCGCAGGGGCTTTGGCCGGTTCGGATTCGGCGAATACTCCCGGATCCGGGAGTACGGCAGGGAGGGACAGAGCGGACACCGAACAAAAAGTGTCTTACAATATCACCGATACCCGTTTTGAATACTACCTGAATACGATCGGTCAGGTCGAATACCATGCCCTGGCAGAAGTAGAGAACACCGGTACATATCCGCTGTATCTGCACAGCGCAGTCTTTGATATTGAGGACATGAAAGGGCATCTGGCCTGGACGAATGATTTCATTTCCACCTGCCCGAATGTGATCGGTCCCGGGGAAAAGGGCTGGTTCTATAACAGTATCGGAGCAGCCGGGACGAGCGGCACAGACTCAGAAGCGGAATATAAGTTCATCCCGACACTCAAGGTCGTAAAATCCAATGCGGATCCGGTCTTCTATGAAGTGAGCGACACTTCTCTTTCCACGAACGCGCTCGGTTACCCGACGGTCACAGGCAGGGTCCGCAATACGACTGATAAAGCCGACCCGCTCGTTAATCTGCATGCCGTTTTCTATGGAGATGACGGAAAAGTCATCGGGATCTCCGGTATCACTATGACAGATCTCGGACCCGGCGAACAGCGCAGCTTTGAGATAACAGGCCTCGACCTGTCCTCGAGTGTGCGGGAAGCGGTGATTGCAGATTACAAGGTGATTGCGAGTATGGCACACTTTCAGATTTAATTGTCAGATCTTTCACCGAATGCAGCCGCGAAAAGAAAAAGACCTGCCCCCCTTACCCAGCACTGCGCTGTTTGGGGCAGATCTTAGATGATCTCATATGTTCTTATCAGGAACGCCTCGGCGTTCCTGATTCTTCACAGCTCGTCCGGTCACTGCGTATCCACCGATGTCCCCACCACGCGTCTTACGCGGAGAACACCCTCGATCTCCTTCAGTCTCTCGACTGTATCGACGGGCATCGGAGCGGACAGGTCAATAAGCGTATACTCATAATTTCCCTTGACCTTACTCGAGAGATTCTCGATATTCAGGCCATGCTTCCCGAAAAAGGAAGTGATCTGAGAAAGCATATTCGGGATATTATGGTGCAGGATCGCCACCCGGGCCGCTGTCTGACAGATCCCGGCGTTGAGATCCGGATAATTCACGGAATTCTTGATATTTCCGTTGTCCAGATAGTCCTGAAGCTCCTTCACAGCCATAATTGCGCAATTGTCTTCCGCCTCCTCAGTCGACGCGCCGAGGTGCGGTAAAACGACTGCGTTCTTCATCTTTGCGGAAACAGGATTCGCAAAGTCCGTCACATAGCAGCGGACCTTTCCGGACTCCAGCGCCTGTGTCATCGCCTCCTCATCGACAAGCGCGTCGCGGGCGAAATTCAGGAAGCGTACGCCGTCCTTCATTTTCGCGATCCCCGCCGCATCGATCATGCCCTTCGTTGAGGGCAGGAACGGGACATGGATCGTGATAAAATCACTTTTTTCGTAAAGCTCGTCGAGTGTTTCAACATAATTGACCGCGCGGGACATATGCCATGCCGTGTCAACCGAGATATACGGATCATACCCGTAAACAGTCATGCCGAGCTGAACCGCTGTGTTCGCGACCTGGGCTCCGATCGCACCGAGCCCGATTACACCGAGTGCCCGGCCGTACACTTCATTGCCTGCAAATGCCTTCTTCGCCTTCTCGGCAGTCTTACCGATATTCGGATCCTCCGCGTGATCTCTGACCCATACAGCGCCTCCGACCACATCGCGCGCTGCCAGCATCAGGCCGGCAATGACAAGCTCTTTGACGGAATTCGCGTTCGCGCCCGGTGTATTAAAGACAACAATCCCTTCCTCGGCGCAGCGCTCGATCGGAATATTGTTCACGCCTGCCCCCGCACGGGCGATCGCGCGGAGCTCCGGCGGGAACTGCATTTCCTTCATATCCGCAGAGCGCACAAGCACGCCCGCCGCCTCGTCGATGGAGTCGACCAGTGTGATTCCTTCGCGAAGCTTTGCGAGTCCGACAGGACTGATATTATTCAGGCAAAATACTTTTCGATCTTTCATAATCCCCTCTCTTCTTCGATTTACAAAACGCACTTGATCATACTTACACGGCAGGCAGGACCGTCCGTCATCGCACGAAGGCCTTTCCGGGAAGTACTGCCTTTTCGCCGGAACGCATTCCTGTTAAGCCGGCGGCTGCGTCCGGACTTATTCCCATCAGATCCGTGTTCTCACTTTCAGCATATGAGGATTTACCATCCCCACTGGATCGTTCCGTCTGCCGCTGATATCTGGACCTGTCCGGCAGTCCACGTTTCACCGTTCTGGGCATTCGCTACAAGGTTCACGCTGTACGATCCGTCCGGAGACTCCGGAACAGATACGACCTCAATCGAATAGTACATAGGATATCCGTTATCCTCATATGTCTCACCGGAGTAATGGCCCCAGTAACTCTCGCCGATGGATATTGCCTGTTCAACGGTGATCATTCCACCCGTCCGCTCAGCCTCTTCCGTCGGGACGGGAACCGAATCCTCAGGATTGTCCGGCGCCGGTGTTACCTGTGGTGTACCGGTTGATGATGCTTTCACTGCAGAACCGGTCTCGAGCATTTGCGGAAGATATTTCGCAAGATCCTGATACTCTGTCTCCAGCTCAGCAATTGTCATATCATAGGGACGGTCACCGGGCACGATCGCCGTCAGGCTGTTTCCTGTGCTGAGCATTGCGATCGTTTTCAGCGTGTCGTTCGTCTTGATTGTTATCTCGGAGCCGTCAATATCCGTTGCATTATTGATCTTGCTGCTGTCAACAACAGTGAGCAGCGTGCCATCCTGCCCCATATCAGTGCAGAGCTTACACCTGAACACATCCCCATTCTCCGTATTCTCGACTGTGTACCGGTCATTCCAGCTCTCAGGGATCGTAATCTGGTATCCCATCGGGCTGACATATGCAGTACTGTTCCCGAAATTATAGACCTCCGGGGTCGGCTCCGCTGTCGGTGTCGGCGAAGGGGTCGGTGTGGGGGTGGCGGTCGGCGTAGGGGTGACAGACGGTGTAGGCGTCACTTCCGTGGCTCCGTCTTTAATAATAAGCTCCTTCACGGAACAGCCTGACAGCAGGCTGCTCATGATGGACGCAGAGATAAGAACAGCAGCTATTTTTTTCATAGTCTTTTTCATGACCGGTCTCCTTGCATAATAAGCATATACAATACCTTCGCGAATCGCCACGGAAGATCACTTCACAGCATTCTGCGGACTGCATGCATGGCGAGATTTGCATATACAGTGTATTATACTTAACTCTTCCTATAAATGAAAGAGATTCTTTTTTACGTGAACATTACTTTTTTACGGAATTTTCTACGGCAGTGTACGGAAGGAGGAAAGAACTCCGGGAGGCAGGTCTTCTTTCCGTGAGACAGATCTTCCCGCCATAAATAAAAAAATCTTCCCGTCGTGAAAAA
Organism: uncultured Lachnospiraceae bacterium; assembly: GCA_902785985.1. Taxonomy (GTDB): domain Bacteria; phylum Bacillota; class Clostridia; order Lachnospirales; family Lachnospiraceae; genus Chordicoccus. The sequence goes on along the minus strand of CADABA010000009.1, from coordinate 3,951 downwards.
AACTTCCCGCCATGAAAAAATCTTCCCGTCATAAAAAAATCTTCCCGTCATAAAAAACTCTCCTACATAAAAAAATCTTCCTGCCATGAAAAAACCGGGGCTGCACTCACGCAGCCCCGGCAACAAATCATATCCTCATATATGTTCTTTCAGCTCTCTCTCAGCTTCCTTCCGGAGACCTTAATATACTTAAAGACTTCTTCCGGGGTCGGCATCACGCAGAGCGCGCCCTTCCTCGTCGTTACCAGAGAAGCAGCCGCGTTCGCAAAGGTCAGGAGCTCCTTCAGCTGCGCCGCATCCATATCAAGTCCGAATTTCAGGACATGATGGAGCGCGCTCGCGCAGAATGTATCTCCGGCGCCTGTTGTCTCGATCGTACGCGGATTCAGGAATCCCTCCTCATACACTTCGACACCCTTGCAGTAAGCCTTGCTTCCGTTCGGTCCATAGGTCGCAAACACGAGCGGAATATTGTACTCCTCGATGATCTTGTGAATTCCCGCATCCAGATCTTCCTCGCCGGTCATGAATGTGATCTCATTGTCGGAGATCTTCAGGACATCGCACTGAGAAAGACCGTATGCGATCTTCTCCTTTGCCTTCTCCTCGGAATCCCAGAGGGGCGGGCGAAGATTCGGATCGAAGGAAATGATGCATCCGCTCTCCTTCGCGATCCGCAGAGCCTCAACGGTCGCAGCCTCAACGCCCTCGTCGGTCATGGAAAGCGTTCCGAAATGGAAGATCTTCGCGCCTTCAATTACATCCTTATGCTCAATGACCTCATCCTTTGTAAGCATGATGTCAGCGCCCGGCTTGCGGTAGAATGAGAAATCTCTGTCGCCGTCCGGCAGCTTCTCGACAAAGGCCAGCGTTGTGTGGATCACATCATCCATCATGAGTGCGCTCATGTCGATTCCCTGCTCTTCCGTTCTCGCCTTAAGCATTCTGCCGAACATGTCATTGCCGACCTTGCCGATGAAAGCGACTTTTCTGCCTGCCTTGTTCAGCATCGCAAGAACATTGCAGGGCGCTCCGCCCGGATTTACCTCGAGAAGCTTATTTCCCTGTTCCGAAAGTCCGCTCTCTGTAAAATCAATAAGAAGCTCGCCCAGTGCCGTAACATCATACTTTTTCTCAATGCCCATCCTGCTCTACCACCTTTCACTGAAATACTCTGAGGATGCCGGAGCGCTTATTTTCCGCTGCGGCGTCCGCTTCCTTATCCGATAAAGTAAACTATGTTCATTATACCATTCAAGTACCCTGTTTATCTACGTTTTTTGTATAATATGACAATAAAAGGCACTCAATTTCCAAAAAAAGAGATCCGGGAATCCCGGATCTCTCAGGCTGGACAGTATTCTTCAAAAAAGACCGCTCTTTACAGCCAGTGTGCCCTCAGCTCCTCGCCGGAGACCGGTGACAGATAAGCCGGCGCAATGTCAAAGACCGTCTTTCCGCCCGTCACGCCCTCCGCGTTCAGCCGGACGACAGCCCTTGCATACGCGGCAAGGACGGATCCTGTGAACTCCGGATTGGAATCGAGCTTCAGGCTGTACTCGATGACATGCTTCATCCCGTTCGTTCCGGTCTCGCCGGAATAGATGACGGAACCGCCGTGCGGAAGTCCCGCGTGCTTCTCCTTCATCTCCTCCATGGAAATGAACGTCACCGTTGTATCATAGTCTGCAAAATAGTTCGGCATCGTCTTGATCTCATTCTCGATCCTTTTAAGATCCGCGCCTTCCTCCGCAACGACATAGCACTCTCTCGTGTGTTTCTCGCGCGTCGTAAGCTCCGGATTCTCTCCTCTTCTCACTCTCTCGAGCGCTTCCGGGACCGGCACCGTATACTGGCGGGCATCCAGAACACCCTCGATCCTGCGGATCGCGTCAGAATGTCCCTGGCTCACGCCTGTTCCCCAGAATGTATAGTCTCTGCCGTCCGGAAGGACCGAATGCGCGTAGAGGCGGTTCAGCGAGAACATGCCCGGATCCCAGCCGCAGGAGATGAGGCCGACCTTCCCGCCGGCCTTCGCGGCTGCGTCGACTGCGCCGAAGTGCTTCGGAATATTCGCATGTGTGTCGAAAGAATCGACGACATTGTAAAGCGCGGCATATTTCGGGGTCATCTCCGGAAGATCTGTTGCGCTCCCGCCGCAGATGATGAGGACGTCGAGATCTTCCTTTCCGTCCGCGAGTGCGTCGATATGCTTCACCGAAGCGCCGGGCGTGCAGATCTTAAGCCCTGCCGGATCTCTTCTTGTATAGACTGCGACAAGCTCCATGTCTTCATTTTTATTGATGGCAGCTTCCACACCGCGTCCAAGGTTACCGTAACCGAGAATACCTGCTTTCATAATAAACCTCCTTTATATGTAGCGCCGCAGCGGCACCAGGGCCTCTCCCGTGAGGGCCTGTACTGCGATAAGAACTCCCTTTTGGAACGGGACCGGCCCGTGCGGCCGGAAAGGAATTCTCATGAAAATGAATTATACAACATAAACAGTTTCAGCGGAAGCTCCGTACAGAACTTCAGAGGAAATAGTTTATCGGAAGCCCCGTTTGGAACTCCCGATAAAATGAGCGGTCTGCCGACCGAAATATGATACTGTTCTTCATTTTGCGCATTCATCTCGTACTCTCATTACGAGAATTCTGCGTCATAGATCAAATCACAGCAGCGGCGCGATCAATCTGAGGAGCAGCTGGCCGAAGCGAAGATGGCTGCTCAGTCCGCTCCTGTATTTTTCAGTCACTTCTTCAGACTGCGCGAACATATCCTCAAAGTCTTCCCGGATGTCATGCACCGCCTGCTTCCGGAACAGAAGGCATCCGTTCTCAAAATGATGATACAGGCTCCTGTAATCCAGATTGATCGTTCCGCAGGTCGCAACAGCGTCATCCGCGACGGACATCTTGCAGTGGCAGAAGCCCGGCGTATACTCATAGATCCGCACGCCGTTCTTCACCAGAGCCGCGTAGTAGGATCTGGTCACAGAATAGACCAGCTTCTTGTCGGGAATTCCCGGCGTGATGATCCGGACATCCACGCCGTTTTTCGCAGCCATGCCCAGCACATAGTTCATCTCGTCCGTGATGATCAGATACGGCGTGACGAACCAGGCATATCTTTTCGCACCGCGGGCGACTGCGGCATAAACACATTCCCCGACATGCTCGCCCTGCATAGGACTGTCTGCGTAGGGCTGCACAACGCCGCCTTCCTTCGCCTCATAGTCGTGAACCTTCAGATACCTGTCAAAGTCCTCGTCGTCGATATCATTTCCCCTGATGGCATTCCACATTTCAAGAAATGTGATCGTAAGGCTCCGCACGGCGTCACCCTCGAGCCGAACGCCCGTATCCTTCCAGTATCCGTATGGATGCGTCAGGTTAAAGTATTCATTCGCAAGATTGTATCCGCCTGTGAACCCGACCTTTCCGTCAATGACCGTGATCTTTCTGTGATCCCGGTTATTCAGGAAAATGTTCAGGCCCGGAGCGAACGGATTGAACACGCGGCATTTGATTCCCTTTTGATTCATACGCCTGACAAAATCCGTGGTGATGAATCCGATGCTCCCCATGTCATCATAGAAAAGACGTACTTCAACACCCTCCTTCACCTTCGCTACGAGAACTTCCTCGATCCGGTGGAAGGACTCGGCATCCTCTATGGCATGGTATTCCATGAAAATGAAATCCTTCGCCTTCCGCATCTCACGAAGCTGTGCCTCAAGACCGTCGCTCGCTTCGGAATAATATTCCACGTCCGTATTCTGGTACGGCGGATAAGAGGAATACTGTTCCACATAGGAAGACACCCCGCGGAAAGGCATTTCCTCTTCGGCCATGCTCCTGGTCAGATTACTGTCATGTCTGAGTTTCGGCAGAAGTATTGCGTCGATTCCCCTGAATCTTTTCCGCATCCCTGCCGTGTACGCATTCA
>CADABA010000008.1 GCA_902785985.1 uncultured Lachnospiraceae bacterium | reverse complement strand
AAACAGACTCAAAGAGATCCGTTATGAGAAAGGCCTGTCTCAGGCTGCTCTTGCAGAAATGGTAGGTGTATCCCGGAACACGATCAGTTCCATTGAGACCGGTCAGTTCAGCCCGACTGCAAAGCTTGCGCTGATCCTGTGTATCGCGCTTGACAAACGTTTTGAAGATGTTTTTTATTTTTGATCAGCATTTCCTCCGGCTGTATGCATGACGAATATCGGTTATGCCGGACTGACCGGGTCGGCATTGCGCCTGCAAAAAGAAGAAAAAGCCTCCATATCGGTGATGAGATTATCTCATGCCGATATGGAGGTTTACACAGACTTTGAGAAGGAACCGTGCGGGATATCAGTTTACGCACAGCCTGCAGAAGAGGAGGTCTTCTCCTGCTGAGATCAGATGATCAGGACATCAGTACTGCCTTTACCAGTGTTCCGTTATCCACTGTAAGGGCAACACCCAGTCCGTTAAAGGATTTCATAATGTTGATGAATTCTTCTTCCGAATAGTAGTATGTGTCGAATTCATCACCTCCGGCATAAACAGTATTTTCATCCGGAAATACTGTAAATGTCATATAGTCTGTCATATGTGTTTCTGAATTCTCAGAAGTTCCTTCCTCAAATACACCGCTGAACGAAATGGAGGCGTTGCCGTCCGAAGTACTGATCTCATCTATATATGCAAGATTTGTGGGATGTCCGGTGAGTGCTGCCACATAATATCCGGTTTTCATCTCGCTTTCAACTGCCTGCTCCATCGTTCTTTTCTGGACGTTCACTTCCATCGCACTGAGGAAACCGTTGTCACATTTGTAAGTCAGCTTCCATTCGCCGTCAAATATTTCAAGATATTCCCAGTTTTCGGCAGAGTTGGTAGTCTGAAACCCATAATCCGTCAGCTTATTACGAACATCCGTGGCAGTATCTCCCAGTTTGCATCCGAAAAGACTGTATGCGGAATTGCCGGCACGGTAATCTCCGGAATAGACCATATAGATATTCAGGACATACAGGCCCTGGTCATCCTTGTTGGAATACGATACAAAGATGTCTCCGGGCTCGGTGATGGTATATGTTATTCCGTCTGTAGAATCATATCGGTTTCCACCGATCTCATCGTGAACCAGATCGATATTATTAAGGATATAATTACTGAGTTCTATCGTCTCAGTCGGCTGGTAATCTGGAGTAGTTGGTGCTTCCTGGGTCGTGTTTTGAGCTGCATCGGAATCCTTTGAAACGGTTTTTTCCGGTGTGCTGCTGCCTGAACTGCTTTCGCGCCCTGCTTCCGGTGTGCTGCTGCCTGAACTGCTTTCGCGCCCTGCTTCCGGTGTGCTGCTGCCTGAACTGCTTTCGCACCCTGCGCTGAAAAGCATTACAGAAGCCATCAGAAGGATAATGAGTGTGTGTCTGATAAAGATTTTTTTCATAATTGCGCCCCTCCACAATACATAGGTTATAGTGAATTCATCGATATTAATTGTACACCGGAAATTTTGGGAGAATAGGGGGGGAAGAACCTGATTGAGAGATCGTTGCTGCACTTTTTGTGGAAAACTGGAGCGTAGCATAAAAAAAGAGAACGTCGAGGCGTTCCTGATGATATTAAAGCAGAACATCGAGGTATTTATATGATTTTAGCGAATTATCACACACATACGGCTCGCTGCAATCACGCGATGGGCACCGAAAGAGAGTATATAGAGACAGCGATTTCGGAGGGATTCAAAATTCTGGGTTTCTCGGATCATACGCCGCAGCCATATCCCAAGGGTTTTTGGTCAGGGATCAGAATGGACATGTCGGAACTGTATGACTATACGGATACCCTTGTGAAATTGAGGGATGAATAGTATTTTGAGCCTTTGCTGAGAGAACTGGAGAAGTATCCCCTGGATTATATTATTCAGGGACAGCATTATATTGAAGACGAGATTGACGGTTTCTACGCGGGATCATGGACATGCAGTGAAGAAAGGCTTAAAGCGTATGTCGATTATACGATCGAAGGGATGAAGACCGGTCGGTTCACCTATCTGGCTCACCCGGATCTTATCAACTACATGGGTCCGGATGATGTTTACTGCCGCCATATGCGCAGGATCGTTGAAACAGCAATTGACATGGATCTTCCCCTGGAGATCAACCTTTATGGGTTTGCGGACGGCCGTTGGTATCCTTCTGACAGATTCTTCAAAATGGCCGCTGAATATCACCCGCGATTTGTGATCGGGTGTGATGCCCATGCGCCATGGTTCATTCGCCAGCCAGAGCGGGTCGAAGGATTCACTGATTTCCTTCTGGAAAATGGGATAGAATGCGGTGACAATATAATTGGCATTCACTGGAAATAAGAGCGCCGGATGGAAATTAGTGGTGGTTTTGGAGAATTGATTTCGGTAGGAGTACCTGTCTTTTTTGCGTAGATTATGGTATAATCAGAATGTATGGACAGCGGGAGAAAGAGATTTGACAGGATGCTCAAATATGAACAAACTGTGAACATACGAGTAAATCCCCAAAAAAACGCCTTTTTCAGAATATTCTGTGAATTACCTGCAAAAAGAGGATCAGTTTTCCGCATAAAATAAAGGGTTTTGAAGGGGTACAGTAGAAATGAGTGTTGCCCGTGCGAGGGCATTGACACCCTTTCAACATTATATACGCACCAGTTTTTTTCTTCGTAGAAATGAGTGTTGCCCGTGCGAGGGCATTGACACATTTAATGGTTTTCATATTTCCCTCCTTACGGCTCGTAGAAATGAGTGTTGCCCGTGCGAGGGCATTGACACAATACGGTATCGGCCAATTCCTCGATTTCATAGAATGTAGAAATGAGTGTTGCCCGTGCGAGGGCATTGACACAGTTCACTCATTCTCTTCGTCCCAATCAGCATCCCGTAGAAATGAGTGTTGCCCGTGCGAGGGCATTGACACATATATTCGATATGCATGATAAAAGCATGAAGCAATCGTAGAAATGAGTGTTGCCCGTGCGAGGGCATTGACACATGCTGCTACAATTGCTGCGTCTGTGGCTACAGATGTAGAAATGAGTGTTGCCCGTAAGAGCTTCTGCCACATTACCTTCCCCAAACAACCGAATACCTGGCACAACAGAGATCAGTGCTATCTAAAAAATCGCCGTTTATGGCGATTTTTTTTTCCTTTCCATCATTTATCAGCTCAATACAGAAATCGTTCGATTATGAAAAATATCTCTGCTGATTCACTAAATTTTCCCTGAAGATAATCGATTTATTTAATAGAGCGGTCAGGCAGAGCAAAAACGATGGAGCCCCATGCAGGTTCCCATCAACGGTTCTCCAGTTACTGATTGCCATCAATATTCGTGGAACAGGATCTGTTTTATTGAAAGGGAAAGGTAAAACATTATGTGTAAAGATGGAAGATGTAATGTGTGCGGATTGACCGGCGATTATTTTTTCGGCGGGTTTGACAAGGCCGGGACTTGCAGGACCTGCCGGACATTTGTTGACAAGACCACATTTTTTAAAGGAGCTGATGCTTTGAAGAGGGATGTAAACCTGCAGCCCGGCGAGAAACTCGGCGTCACTGTGAGCGGCGGCAAGGACAGCATTTATCTGTGGGCAAGAATGGCAGAAATCTTCGGAGCGGACAATGTACTGGCATTTTGCTATTATCGTCCCGGCATAACACATCCGCTTGCAATGGAGAACATTCGTAACACCGGCAGGATCCTGGGGGCAGAATATTTTGTTTATACCGACAGAACTGCGTATGAGAGGCTGAAGATCAACTTCAGGATCCTGCTGAAGAACCCGCAGCCTGCGGCTGTCAGAGTTTTACTCTGCAGCGGATGCAGATACGGAATCACCAGGACCCTGCATGATATGGGAGCTGAAAAAGGGATTACCAAGTATATCAGCGGAGCCTCCTACCTGGAGCTGGCACCTTTTAAGGAGGAGTATCTGCAGGCGAAATCCATTCATGGAGATATTGACGAAGGATTTGAGAATCTTCTTGCCGAGTATCCCCAGCTGGATTTTGACGACAACCTCGATGTTCTGCGGAGGGATCAGCGATTCAAATACAAGAATAACGACACGAAGGATAACAACTTCCGGTCAGGTTATGATTACGAACTGTTCGACTATGATAATTACTGTGAAAACAATCCTGAGGAAATCGAAAAGTATGTCGTGGAGCGCTTTAACTGGCAGAAATCAGACAGAAGCTGGCACTTTGACTGCAAAATCGAGGACTTCAAAGACGCTCTGTATTATGGGATGCTGGGATACACCGAATGCGACTTCAAATACAGCGCAATGGTGCGTTACGGTCTTTTGACCAGGGAAGAGAGCATACGTCTGACGGAGGAACATCACAGGAGTATTCGAAACGGACTGTCCGGACTTATCAGTAAGTTATACGATATGGGGCTTGAAGAGCTGTCACCTGATCTGGCCAGATTTTATGCGGAAAGCGCATTTTTATCTGCAGAAAGAGCAGTTGAGTCTGCAGAAAGAACCGTTAAGCGTGCAGATAGAGCAGTTAAGTCTGCAGAAAGAATCGTTAAGCGTGCAGATAGAGCAGTTGAGTCTGCAGAAAGAACCGTTAAGCCTGCAGAAAGAGCAGTTGAGTCTGCAGAAAGAACAGTTAAGTCTGCAGAAAGAACCGTTAAGCCTGCAGAAAGAGCAGTTAAGCCTGTAGAAAGAACAGCATAAGGAGGAAATATGATGAGCAGGAAGATAGGATTTTTTATTAAGAAGCTGGAAAGAGAGTCGGGTGTTATGGTATCGGTGAAGCACCTTAAGAACAATCTGGATAAAGCCGGCTTCCCGGCGGACGTATGCTATTATACGGATGATTCGGACCTGCTGGATGCCGTCAGCAGATCTGATTATCAGTGCATTGATCTGCATGTCCCGAGCTTTCGGGACGATACCCTTGAAAAGATTCTGTCCATGCATGACAACGTTGTTCTTTCCATACATTCTACTATATGCAATCTGCAGACAGAGGGGGATGCGTTTTCGCGTTTGCTGCGGCTTGGCAGCAGCGGGATCAAAAACCTTCGATTTACCTGCCCGTCCCGTGTGGAATGCGAAGGGCTGAATGCAATTACAGAAGGAAATTATATTTATCTGCCGAATACTTTTTCATATGCTGTTGACGGAAATGAGATCCGCCGCCGTATTTCCGATACATGCCTGCCCCTGAACAGACCGTTGAGGATCAGCCTGTTCTGTGAATACAGACCTATGAAAAATATTCTTACACAGGCTGCAGCTGTGGCAAAGTTTGCGGAAATTTATGGCAGAGAGGTGGAGCTTCACGTATTTTCCCCGGCCAATCCGAATCCGATTTTTGTAAATATGGTCAACATCTGTAAATATAAAGGGCTTGACCTTGTTGTCCATGAGAGAATGAGCAATGAAGACTGCTTCAGACTTCAGTCGGCAATGGATATCGGTCTGCAGGTATCGCTTTCAGAGACTTTATCCTATGTGGCATTTGAGCAGATGATCCAGGGAGTTCCTGTGATCGGATCCGATTCCATCCCATTTGCCACATTGAATGCATCGTACAGCTCTATGCCGGAAATGTGTGACTGTATATGCAGGCTCCTGGAGAGCACTGATCAATACAGAGCTTACTGTATCGAATCCTATGAAAAAGCCTTCCGGTTCAACGAGGAAAGCATTATGAATGCGCTGAAGGCTGTGGAAAGGATGGTAAACCGGGATGAATAAGATTGGAAATTCTATGATCCGTGTGATCAGCGACAGGAATACTCTACGCTTCCGCTATGATAAGTGCAGTCCGTCAGAAGTCCATGCGGGATACATCTTTTTCGGACGGGAGTTCGTTATGGGGACTGATCCGGCGGATTTTTTCTGTGAATACGGCTATGCTTATCCGTTCAATATGGCCGCTTTCTTTGATCAGGCAGAAGCTGCGCTGATCATCCTTGATGATCCTGTTTTTAAGAGTATTCACCTCCGTAAGAATGACGACATCTGCTGCTTTGAGTTCCTGCTTCGGGGTCCTGCAGATCAGGTCAGCTATAGGATAATACCTTTTGACGTGAACCGGGATTTCCTCGCGGACATGATCAAAACATATCAGGGCTGGTTCATTGAGAAGTATGGAAGACTTCCGGCGAGCAGCCGGGATCTCAACGGCTGTTTTAATGTCAAAAGGTACTTCTTCAATCAGTCGGATAAGTTCTTCGGTTCCTGGTTTGCTCCGCCGAGAGCGATATTCACAGATGATGAAATACAATTGAAAGAGCTGATCAGAGAAGACTGCCGGGAACTGGGCAGTATCGATGCGGTACTTCTCTTTGATTATTCTTTTAAGAATGGAATACGGTGCGGCAACAGGGAGCCGTTCCCGTTCGAAGAGGAGAAGCTGGCCCGGCTGAACAGTATAATAAATGACATCAAAAGAGAACAGCCGATTCATTTCTTTGCCTATTTTGACCCCTGTTTCGTTGAGTGCGGCAGCGATTGGGATGAGGAATACAGGAATCAGATCATGCTGGAGTCGGATAATGGCAATCCGGTCAGCATATGGGGAGAAGGCGTATGGCATCCGGATCTCGGCGATGAACTGTGGCAGGAAGAATGCAGCCGATACCTTCAGGATGTAATGGATGGGCTGAATGCAGATGGAGTATATCTCGATGAAATCGGGAACGGTACACAGTTCAAAGGGAGAGTGCATGGGAAGATCTATGATCAGATCAGGGCAGAAGACAGATTCGTTGACCATGTTCAGCGCGAAGCGGATATCCCAAAATGGATGTGTGAGTATCCGCCCGCTGCCAGCGAGGCTTTGAAGTTTGATATTGTTCTTTCCGACACCAGAACGCTTGTCAATATCTACAGGTTCATCTTTCCGGAATTGAAATTTGTGAGAGTGATAAACTGTGACATGCCGATCGGCAACAGTGCAGACGAGCTCAACAAGGCATTTTTCAACGGCGAGGGATTGTGGCTGGATTACGATGTGCGCAGTAAAGAGTGGTACCCGGATGATCTGAAGAGAGTGATCCGGGAGCAGACATTGTTCAAGAAAAAATATGCTGCCTTTCTGGAATCATCGGATGCAGGGCATTGCCGGAATAACGGGGCGGGGATGGCCATGAACCGGTTCGGTTACAGCGAGGATGAACTTTATACTGTGATAAATGAAAGCCGGTTCCCATCGTGCAGCCCGCTGCCCTTTGCTGCTGACAATATACGCATAGTGTATGGAGAAGGATGCAGTTTCGAACAAAATGGAGAGCAGCTGCTTCTTCGCATGCCTCCCCGTTCTGTCTGTGCCGTACTCAAAGCTGGAACACCGGGGAGTTCCTGACGGGCCGTGTCAGCTGCATAGTATCCTCCGTAAGTTCCTGCAGATCTGTGAGAAAGGTGTTCCTGAAGTTTTCTGCCTCAGCGTCGGATGAGCGAAGACGGAAAGGGGCTGTCGCATCAGGCGGTGCCCGCACTGCATAAAGCATTCATCTGTAAATGCTGTCTGCTATATGCAGTACGGACTCGCTTCAGTGCGACAGCCTCATGAAAGATGCCGTTTATTTGCCACTTAGAATGTCTGCCAGGGTAATAGGTGTCACATGAAAATCTTTCCCGCTGATATTGTTAAAAGCATTTTTGTAGGTGACAAGAAAGTTGTTTATTGCCTGCGTAATATTTTGATAAGTGAAATCTGTTTCATTCTCACTGGAATGGTTGACATCGTTCCTGAATTTTGAGATCTGATAATACTTCTCTAAAACGGATGTCATCCTTTTCGGTCCGCAGATGGAGTGTACCTTGATCACATCCGATGAGGAAGCATTCAGAAGAAGTGCCATCTTCTGAGCCCGAGACATCTTGGCAGCAGGGCCCTTTTTGATGCGCTGCCTGTTGTTTTGAAAATATCTGTCTGCTGCAGACGAATAAATATAGTTTTTAATGAAATAGTGATCTATGTTATCAAAATAGTTCTTATCTTTATCGAGCCTCTCGTTTTGATATATATTCCGGAAAATTCTGATGTTTTTCTCCCTCTCGGAATCATCGAAGGAGCAGATTCCCTTCCGCACAAATTCAATGGGCATCTTTGACTCTATGATCGTGACGGCCTGCTGGATAAAACCCTTGCTGAGTGCCCACTTTGTCAGGTCATAGTAATCAATCTCCGGCTTTGAGATCAGGTCTCCATAGTCCTGGCGTATGCCATTTTCCAGCACGCGGAATATTTCAGCTGCCTCACTGCTGTCTGATGACGCGGGCTCGTTAAAAATTTCCCTGATTGAATCGATTGCTCTGGTAAGTGCCGTTACATTGCAGATTGACAGCGCATGATCGATTTCCACCATTGCGGAGGCAAGCTTTCCGGTATGGCTGTCGTTTTTGATATCGAGCGTTCTGAGGTGTTTCTTGATCAGACCTGCGCGGCCGTATTGAATAAACGCATTCATTCCCGCAGTGAGATCGGTTACTCTGTAACGGTTCGTCTCATCGACGATTGCACTTGCAAAGTTCCTCGGCTCAAACTCTGTTGCAACAACTTTCCGGATGAAGATACGGCTTTTTTTATCATTGTTAAAAATCGAGAGGACTGCATTTTTTACATAGCCGTCTGTTCGGTTTCCGCCCTGCATATCGATATAGAGATCAAGGACCGTGTCCTTGTCGTCTTCGGAGATAGAACGAATTGCGTTTATGATTCCGGAAATGTTGTAATTTCCCGAACTGAGCATGTCCGGGACGAATGTAAGCGAAGCGGTCGCATTTTCTTTTGCAGGCTTTAGGATGTACCTGTCGTCCAGCTGCTGGTAAAGCCAGCTTTTGATGTAGGTGAATTCGCGGGCCAGACGATTCGACTTCAAGGCCTGAACTTCCATGATCAATCGGTTCACAGCGTCCTTCAGGATAAGGATGACCTCTCTGTAAACAGCCGATTTTGCAATGTATTGTTCGATTTCGAGATCTGTAATGTTTTCTTCCAGGCGGCGGGAGAGGATGAAGAGACGGGCCTCGTAGTCCAGATCGACCTCCCGGGAAGTGAAAGAACGATTCTGCAGAGCAAGCTTCAGCTGATCAAGGGAAAAAGTCTTATCCTTTATCTGCCCCTTCAATGCATTGACTTTTGTCTCGAGCCGGATCAGCTCGGGATATTTGGAAACCGGCTGTAAATATTGCTCGTACTGATCTTCGGAAATGAAATTATCCCTGATATCCGAGTCGATTTTCTTTCTCAGTCCGCCGGACAGACTGCTGCCGGGGCTGGAAGCAAGAATGTGAAACCACTCTTTCGGTTCGGCATACCCGTTTGACTGCATATATTCCGAAGTGATATTTTCCAGATATTTACGGCGGTCCTCCGGGATCGATTCGGCGAGCAGCTTCTGCTCTGCATTTTTATCCTGCAGGAACTGTGCTATGCGGTATTTATAGTACCTGTATGAATACTCTCTCACATTCTGTGAATACATAGCTGCCTCGGATACAAGATCCGGGGTATTGAAGGAATCAATAATCTCATCTCCGGATTCCTCATTGGCGCAGTACGTTTTATCCGAACCGATAACCACTATGTGGTCGATGCGGAGCTGTGAAAGAAAAAGTTTTGTTCCGGCCTCTGTCTGAGCGATTCCATCGCAGTAGAGAGTGTGGTCCTGCCTGTCTTTTGTGGAATAATAATTTGTTGCCAGATTCCAGGGCAGAGTACTCATAGTTGTAAGAATGATATTTTTTCCCATCTTTTGTCCTCCGGGTTGATTCTTCTTTCAGTATACAGCCAAAATCGTCCGGCGAAAGTAATTATTGAAAAATATTTTCTCATATTTGTGCTAAAATTTAAAAGAACATATACGATAGATAATAATAAAGGAGGAAAACTTACAATGGGCAGAACATTTATCAATTTAACGAATCATTCCTCCGGCCTTTGGAGCGAAGAACAGCGGAATGCCGCCGAACAATACGGAAACATCGTTGACATTCCTTTTCCTGCTGTAGATCCGGCTGCAGAGCCGGAAGAGATTACTGCAATGGCAGATGCCTGCATGGAGAAGATCCGGGTCTATGAGGAACCGACAGTCCTGGTCCAGGGGGAGTTTACGCTGGTGTTCGCCATTGTTTCAAGGCTTAAGGCAGAAGGCATACGGGCCCTCGCGGCATGTTCCGACAGACAGGTAGTTGAGACACACTCGGAGGATGGTACAGTGATCAAGAGAGCGGTTTTCCGTTTCAGGGGATTTAGAGAGTATGTCTGAGTGCCTGTCCATACGGAAGCGAGGAAGCAGCTTCATTGGCTGCTCAAACAGCCCCTGCAGCAGTATTAGTATCCGCATACTGCATTTTCCATGTCAGTGCTGTATAATAATGATTAACGAAAACTTCCTGCATCCTTTACATTAAGGCTCCCGGAATAAATATTTCCACGTCGGGACGATCCCGGTCGCCGCCCCATAATTCATGTGGGAAGTTTGAGTGATTATATAAAGGGCCGATTATGAAGGGGAATTTTGAAATAAGTCAAAGTAAACAAAAAACACTCTGGGATATCCGCTATGTCAAACTGCACTTTCAGTGTCGTGTCACTGAAGACTGCCTGATGTCTGTCAATAAGGCATCAGCGCTCCGAGGCGGGATGGGGGAGATCCTGCTTTCCGAGCACTGCATTTACCCTGCAGACAGGCAGTGCGCCGGATGTTCTTTTGAAACAGAATGTCTCGTCCGCCGGATCATGTATTCAAAATATGACATCAGGCCCGAGTTTGTCACGACAGGGGAAAGTATCGGGTATGTGATCAGCTGTGAGGATTATAGAACGTCTTTTGAAGAAGGGGATACGTTTCACTTCACGATGACGCTGTTCGGCAAGACGATCGTTTATTTTACGCCGATTCTCCTGGCATTCTACACACTCGGCCAGGTCGGACTTGGGAGAGAGAAAGCAAAGTATATCATTGATCGGGTGACGAATACCACAGGAGAAACGCTTGTGGAAGGCAGCAACGTCTGCAAAGAGAACTATAAGGTGCATCTTCTCGGGGATTATGTCGCATATCGGATGCAGAGAAAGAACGGCAGCTGTCTGCATTTTCACACTCCACTGACAATCAGACAGAAGGGAGCGGAACTTAAAGAGTTCGATGCGGAGGCAATCATAAATGCTGCCTCCCGCCGGCTTTATATGCTCGACTGCTTTGAGGGCATCGAGACAGACAGGATTGTGATTCCCCGTGATGAACTGCCGCATATACTGTCGCAGAAAGTTATTCCGACAAAGATCAGACGGTATTCTTCGACGCATGGGGGCGGAATTTACCTTTCCGGGATTCGGGGAGAGGTCGGGTTTGACCGGCTGAGTGATGAGGCCCTGCGCCTGATGCTCGCGGCGGAGGTGATGCATGTAGGTAAGAATACGAGTTTTGGGTTTGGGAGAGTGACCGTACTATAGCAGAAAAGGTACTTCGGAATTGCCTTCAGGGAGCAGGAGATATTTATTCTTCATCCTTCAACGCAGCAAGAACGCGGAGGCATTCCTGATCATAGTTTTTTCAAAAAAATCAACTGATTAAATGAGGAGGAAAAAGAGAAAAGACATGAAAAAGTTTATTATGATTACACCGCTCCAGCCGGTTGAGCTGGATAAGGAGACCGGAGAAATCACAAAGGATCTCCTTCGCGTTTCAGTGTACAAAGCAGTTGACAATGAACTTCTGGCTTATGACCGGCCGACAGGATTTCCAATCATACCGGTGATCAACGCCTATGCCGAGGCAGGAGAAGAGATCCGCCTTATTGCAGTGACGCCGGATACAGCAAGCGCGATGATTCACGCCGGACAATTGCAGAAGGAACTGGACGCACTGAAGGAGCGGAAGGGCTTCATTTGCAGCGGTGTGGAGGTCGTCAAAGTCACCTACGCCGGTGATGTGGAAACGCAGATTGAGATTTTTGAGAAGCTGATGGATTATTTTGAGGATGGTGACAGTCTGTACGGATGTATGACCTATGGCAACAAACCGATGCCGATTGCGGAGATGATGGCGATCCAGTATGCCTACCGCGTACTCAGAAATGTAACGATTGAATGTCTGGTCTATGGAGAACTTGATCACAGTAAGCCGGATCATCCGATGTCGCTGTTTGATATCACATCGCTGATACGGCTGGATGAGATTGTCCGCGTTATGGCGGATCAGAAGATTTCAGAGCCTCAGAAGTTTTTGCATACATTGCTGCGGGCGAGGAGAGGACATGATGAAGGATAATACGGGATCTTTGGGAGAACGATTATTGTCGCTGGATAATAAAATGAAGGCTCTGGAAAAAGCCGGAATAGGCGGTGCGGAGCTGAGAAAAGTCCGGGATGAGGTCGCGGTGCAGATTTCTGAGAATAGGAAGATATTCCGTAAGATTATGGAAAAGAAATTTCAGCGAGATGGCCGGAAACTGATACTGGACTCCGAAGAAGAGGCAAATGTGATTGCAGATCTAATCATATATTTTTATGAAAATTATGATGCAGGGAGAGAAGGAGGACTGTTTCCTTATTTGACGAAGGCACTGTTCCGAAAGATCGTTGATCAGTGGCATAAGAAGTTTAAAAAGCTGCCGCCGAAATATCAGGAAGAGGGAAAGCCAACAAAATATTATCAAGTTCAAGCTGTATCATTTTCAGAGTCTACAAGAACTTACGGGGATGATGAAGAATCTTCGGAATACATAATACCTGATCAGAAGATGAATCAGGAGAGGGATGTTATTGCTGATTTCGAAGCAGACGAAGCGTTCTTGAACTTATCAGCGCTTGTGACACGCTTTTTCGAAGAACGGGATCGTCGAAGCGGGACACAGAAGGGATTCAGGTATTACAAGGCGGTTTATACACAGGGTATTTTTGATTATTTGAAGGATGGATTGGAAAATCCGCCTGAGTTTCAGCATGAGGTGGATATTATCAGGGCAGCTGATGAGGCATTTGCCAACTTTGTTACACTTCACCATCCGTATTCAGATAAAGAGCCTTTGGAAATCCGGAAAATATTTTTTAATGCCCTGGAGTATAACCGCGCGGTCGCTCCCAGTTATGTAAAAAATGTATATCCGGATGAAGTGATTGCGATTCCTATGAAACCTTTCGTCATCGGAGGGTATATGGAGCGAGTGCATCATATGCAGGTATCGGCTTCTCTTGTGTCGCAGCAGATGAATCGCTATGAAAGGGATGCTGCGGAAGTTTTACATAGGATTGGAATTGAGTCCAAAAGATATAAAGAGAAAACGGAAGAGAAAGACGACTGAGAACAAATAACAGGGATGAACCGGGAGAGGGGTATACGCCTCTTTATGTGTTTCACAAAAAGGAAGCTGAAAATTGCCGTTATCGGCGATTTTCAGCTTCCTTTTTCTACTTAAGAGCTATTTGAAAGGGAGGACGGCAATACTGCCGTTGTCACAAAAGCTTCATATTGTCCTTCCTGTTTTTGAGGAAAGGAACAGCCAATATACGGTATAAACTGATCTCAATTATTTTACATAAGAAAATAAGTGCACCTGCTTTGTATTTTGACTCTGAACGCAGGAGTATACTGATTCTGACAGTTTACATGTGAGGAGGTGCCTTGATTGAATGCGAATTTAAAGAAAATGACTCAGGAATGGATGCAGCTGGAGCGGAAGACTGTAAAGCAGCGGCTTACAGGATTCGTGAGGTATGAATGGGTGATCGAAATTTAAAGAAATGATGGAAGTTCTGGGTTCAGAACTTCCCTTTTTTTGAATATGAGCGCCGTTCAAGTCGTTTTTTGTGAGACTGGTCATCATTTACTTGCTCTGTCAGGGCCCGCCTGAACTGCTCGATGCAAATAATTTGAGATTTTGAAAAAATTTTTTCTGAATCACTAAATAACCGGCGGTTCAAACCGATATTTAAAGTATAGGGAGGTCATGCAGAGCAGCAACGCTGAACAGCCATTTCTACGATGCTTACAAATATTGGAGTGAACAATTTTGTAATGTGTCAATACCCTCACACGGGCAACGCTCATTTCTACCGAATCAAGCAAGGTCATTTATTGAAGTATTCTTTTACGTTCCGTCAACTGCTGCAGAATCGGATACCCATAAACGCTTAAGTCAATGCCGTCACCGTGATCCCGGTTTTCTTATATACAGGGCGTGAACAGATGGCGATTGTATTTATGCGATGAACTGTATTTTCCTGGACACCGTAGATTTGATATAGGAGTACTTATTCAGAAGGAGATAGGAAATGAAAAAAGAGATTATTGTCATCACAATTATGATGCTTATTGTCTGTTTTGGATGTGGAAAAGCCGTGACTGCGCCTGTTCCGGTCGAATCTGAAAGTGTGACAACGGATCATTCTGACTCTGTCGCTTTGAGCGGGGAAAGGAAAGGGCAGACAGGGACTGAAGCGGCAGATACGGCTGAAGGCGGGCAGGATTCTTCGGTAAATAAGACGAAGACACCGACGGCACCCTCGCAGGAAACAGTGGAGGCTGCAAAGAAGTATCGGGGTCTGCAGTTCACAGTTTCCTGTAAATCTGCCGATGAAGTGCATATCACTGTAAAGAATACGGCATCTGAAGGATATACGCTTGGCTGGGTCAATGGGCCTGTTATTACGTGCAGGACAGCAGGAGCTGAAGCATATTGGACAGCTGAGCCAACCAGGATCCTGCCTGGAAATACAGTGGATTTTGTCTGCTATTTTAAGGATATTTCGGGAATTCCGGAATCGATCTCGATTTCAAACGTCTGCATGCTCAACGACAGAGGACTTCCTGTGTCCGTCAACAGTGCCGGCGAAACCGTTGAAATCAGTTTTACAGACGATGACGGTCCTGACGGGGAGAGCAGCGGTCAGCAGGAAGAGAACATCCGGAAGCTTCATGGCGAGACTGACTATGACGGACTGTCCATCAAGGCAGATGGGGACAGGACCTGTATAAAACTGACTTTTATAAACGATACACCCGACAGCTATGCTTTGGGATGGGCAAACGGACCGACTGTAACATGTGTTACGACAGAAGGTGAATATTATACTTCAGCCGAGAGTGTCCGTTTACTGGCAGGACAGATATATGAAGCGAATTACTATTTCGATGATGCTGCAGGCGATTTGATTTCTGTCAGAATATCCAATATCAACAGCCTTGATAACAGAGGGTTACCGGTCGACTTTAGCGGAGGCGGGACAGCTGAGATTGTGTTTACAACGTAAAAGAAGGCTGTCCCCGCCCGATGCGGGAGCCCTGCTGCCATTTTCTGCTTTTGAGATTTCAGCGTACAAAGTTGTAAAAATCAGCCGTATTCACTAAATAAAGCCCGGGCTCAACCGATATTTCCTATAGAGGAAGATATATTTTGCCCACGAATGCCTGGCTGGCAGGAGTGGATGCAAATAGTCTTCCGAGACCATTAAATCAGACTTCAAACTGCATTTTGGGAGGAAGTATCGGTATGATTTACATTTCTGACTATGAACTTAAACCCAGGAAAAAGGATGGAAGGCTTCATGTAGTGAATCGTGGTACAGAACCGGTCTGTCCGATATGCGGACGGATACTCCAATACAGGGATGAACGGTCAAGAGTTTATAAACGGGAAGTGGGAGAGAGGAACGTGCTGTATGTGAGAAGGCTGTACTGTCGTTACTGCAAAACATACCATGTTGAGCTTCCCGATTTTTTGGAAAAGAACAGGCAATACACGGTATAAGAGCGGGATAGGATCAGGGGATACGCTGATTCCGTGCGATCACATGAGTAAATAACTCAAACTTCCCACATGTATTTAAGGGGCGGCGAGCGGGAGCGTCCCGACGTGGAAATATTTATTCCGGGAGCCTTGAGGTAAAGGATGTGGGAAGTCTTAGTAAATAATTGCACCTGCTTTGCAACGAAGTTCTGAACGCAGGAGTATACTGATTTCTCTTAATACTGCGAATATGAAGGAGGGGCGAAAGATGAAGGGAATTATCAATACGGATAACGGGATGGTCACTGTGAATATGAAGGAGGGAAGAGGGATGAAGGGAATTATCAACACGGACAGCAGG
This sequence comes from uncultured Lachnospiraceae bacterium, assembly GCA_902785985.1. Classification (GTDB taxonomy): domain Bacteria; phylum Bacillota; class Clostridia; order Lachnospirales; family Lachnospiraceae; genus Chordicoccus. The sequence continues at coordinate 10,835 of CADABA010000008.1, read as the reverse complement.
ATGGTCACTGCCAATATGAAGGAGGAGAGACTGATGAAGGGAAAGATGGAGAACATTATGAAGACTGGAATCATTACGGTAAGCACCGCTGCAGCAGCCGGACTTGTTTTCGGGATGTCCCCGGTCACGGCTCATGCGGCAGAGACGGATACGAACGTTTCGAATGATGCCCTGCAGGCTCCTTCCGAAATGTCAGCGCCGGAGACTCTGGAAGATGCCCGGATGGCTGTGGACGATGCAAGGGCGGAGGCAGAGGCGGCCGATGCCGCTTTAAAGGAGGCAGAGACCAAAGCGGACGAAGCACAGGCTGTTTTTGACACTGCTTCCGAGTCTGCAGATACTGCCAGAAGCGAAGCGGATCAGGCCTTCGAGGACGCAAGATCCGAGGCTGCCGATGCAGACGCGGCTGCTCAGAACGATGTTGAAGCGGCCGAAAGAGATGTTGCGGAAGCGGAAGGCAGAGTTCAGCAGGCAGCTGAAGAAACCGCTTCCGCAGAAGAGTCTCTCCTCGAGGCTGAGGACACCGTCCGGGAAGCTGTTTCAGAAAGCCCCGCCATGGAAAGTGATATTTCTGAAAAGGAAGCTGAGCTTGCCCTTGCGGAGACGAATCTTGATGATGCAGAGAAAGCTTTTGAAGAGGCAGAAGGTGCCAGGAACGCTGCTTCTGAAGAAGTTCAGCAGAGGGAGACCGCGAGGAAGAGTGCGGAGAACTCTGTAAGAGATGCTGAGGCAAAAAAAGCAGAAGCGGACGCAGCAGCAGCTTCTGCGGAAGAAGCGGCAGGAAAGGCGGATCAGGAGCTTCAGTCCGCAGAGGATCTGAAGAACGGAACGCTGGATATTGAAGATACCGTTCAGTACAAAGAAGAACAGAAGGCAAGGGATGCGATGAATAAAGCAGCGGAAGCAGCGGGAGCTGCTTCCGGGGCTGCAGACAAAGCTGCTGCAGACCTTTTAAAGGCCGGAACGGCAGTTGACGCAGCGGAAAAGGAACTTGACCAGGCAGCCCGGGACCTGAACGACAGGGAATCTGAGCTTTCGGAAGCAGAGAAAGCAAAGAAGACCGCTGACACGGCCAGAGAGAAGGCAAAGCAAACATATGACCAAGCGGCTGTCAGTGCAGCCTGCGCCGATCTTGCAGTTTCTGAGGCGGAAAAAGCCGTGACAGAGGCGAAGAATGGCGTGAAGGCAGCTGAATCGGCTAAAACTGCGGCTGATAAGGCAGTGAAAAAAGCCGCAGACGCTGTTGCAGCAGCCGGGAAGGATGCGGAAGCTTCCGTAAATGCAGATATTGCGGCTGCCGAAAAAGAGGCTGCGGAAAAGAGGGCTGCAGCTGAAGCGGCGCAGGAAGCCCTGAACACAGCAGCAGAGAGATATAAACAGGGGACACTCGGGCTGATCGACTGGATGCTGAAAAAAGACGGCCTGACCAAGGAGCAGACGAGGGATCTTACAGATGCCCGGGAGATCCTTGTGAATGCCTCTGAGGATTACATTTCCAACTGGACCGAACGCCCGGTCACCAGGACTTTGGAAGAAAGAGGCGGGAAGATCGTCGTGATCGGGGATGAAAAGGATGCGACGAGCCTGGAAAACCTTCACAGATCCATCGAGACGATGAAGAAGGTCAACGAGCTTCGTGCCACAGACGACAATTTTACCGGAGAGCTTCAGAGAAATGCATGCTACACGAACTTCAGGTACATCGCAATCGCAGAATCATGTGCGATGTGCGGTGCGGGTATCATGAATCACTCCGCTTTCTCCGGTCCGGGTGAGTGCCTTGCCTTCGGGTTCCCTGATCCTACGGAGGCATGGTACAACATCGAGAAAGAGACCTTTGACCGCATTAAAAGAGAACTCGGCATCACGGAAATCAAAAGCATAGATGACAGAGACAAGATTATGGAGCAGGCTGAGAAAGAGGGCGTTTGGGTCGGACACTATACAAATCTGTTATGGGAACGGGATCAGGTCATGGGCGTAGGACGCTCTCAGTATCAGGGGACTTCCTGCTATAATTCTACCAACATCTATAATTTAGAAGACAGGATCAACCGGGCGAAGGACCTGTATACGGTCGAGGAATTCGAACAGCTTGTTGAGGAGTACTGCCGGTCTGTGAACAGGTCTGCATGCGAAGACGCGCTTCACTCCGCAAGTGCGGCACAGTCAGAGGCTGAGGGCAGACTGCAGGACCTGGTCGAAAAGAAAGACACCGCTGTAGAGTCGGCGATAAAGGCTGCAAGTTTCGTTATGGCAGCAAGGGAATCTGACGCTGAGGCTGCAGCAGGGACGGTTACTGCAGCCAAAGGAATCCTTGCCGACGCGGAAAAGGTCTCTGCAGAAGCACAGGCTGCAAAGCTTTCTGCTGATCAGGCTCTTCAGGCTGCACTGGAAGCACTGAACAAAGCAGTCGGTGAGAGCCGCACAGCCGACACCGGGTTGAGCGCAGCGAAGAAGGCCAGAGATGATGCCGGACAGTCTGTGGCTGATGCGGAATCCGCACTGAAGGACGCAAAAGCCGCTAAGGTGTCGGCTGCATCCGTTCTCGAAGAAAAGAGAGCGGCTTTAGCGGACGCCGAGAAAGCTCTGCATGACGCCGCTGCCGCACATGCCCTCGCTGAAAAGAAGCTGGCCGATCTCACCTCTGACAATACGTTCACTGCACTGCGGGAACAGAAGCAGCTTGCAGATACGGCCCTGCAGTCTGCACTGGCAAAGCAGGGGATTGCCGACGAAGCCTTAAAGCAGGCGAAAGCCGCTCTGGCGCAGGCAGAGAAGGCGGTTTCCGGCGCGAAGACATCCCTGCAGGAAGCGGATACCCGGCTCGCAGAGGCTTCCGGCAGGAAGGATTCCGCCGAGGATGCAGTCGATCAGGTAAATGCAGAAGTCGAAGATCTCCGTGAACAGTACGCATCGGTACTCCGTGCAGTCGCTGCCCGTGATGCGGCCAAAGAGAACCTGGACAGGGCAAAAGCCGCTCTTAAGGGCGCAGAATCCGATCTGGCCAAGGCCGGGACTGAGCTTGAACGGGCACAGAATGCAAAAGAGATTACTGCCGACAGGCTTATCAGAGCAGCAGGACTTTCCGTCGAGGCTGCTTTGCTGGAGGATATCGAGGATCTGGACTTCATTTATCTGAATGAATATGTATCTGCAATGAAAGCGGCTGATGCGAAACTTTCTTCGGCGAGGGAGTCGCTGGATGACGCAAATACGGAACTGGCTTCCCGAAAGACCGACAGTGAGAACGCACAGAAGGTTTATACTGCGGCCCTTGCAGATTTCGAGATCGCCAGAAATCGTGCGGAGATGTCTGCGGTAAATCCGGACCCGGTCCCTGAACGGATACTTTCTGTCGAAACAGCGGCAACAGCTGATCACAGGGAAGCAGCTGCTCCGGATGTAAATGAAATTACGTCGGCCGCAGATACAGCTGCTTCGGATGGAAGCGGGAAGGATTCCGGGGAGAGAGTACGTAAAGTGACGCGGAACAGATCCGAATCGGCCTCTGTGGAAGCAGCTCCTGTCGCCACAGGAGATACTTCGAACGTCATGGGCTGGCTGGCCGGACTTCTGGCAGGCGCAGGACTTATGCTGACAGGCGCGAGGAGGAGAAAGGGGGAAAAAATGCGGTCAGGCAGCAAAGCGGAATATACAATACCTGATCGTAAAGAGGTATAATAAAAGGATGAACTAACAGCGGAATGACGGAGGATGAAGCATGGAGTCAGGGCAGCCCTTTGAATATACCTTAAATATGGAAAAAATATTTCAGGGAACATTTTTAGAGCTAAAAAGCTACTATTGCAGGGAGGATTTTGAACTCGTTCTTGATGAGTATGATAAGGCGCCGGAGGATGCAAAGAAGTTCAGAACGCGGGACCTCACCCGGTTATGTGATGCAAGGGGGATCGAGGTGAAGTACCTGCTGGAGAACCGGGATTCTGTTCTGGAGAGTATTTCCGACAGAAAGGCGATACAGAATCAGCTCCTTGAATCTTTCCATGAAATGTATGCCAATTCCCCTTCCACAAGTGATTTCATGGAGAGAATTGTTCGCAGACTGGCTCCGGAATATTCATCCGATACTGTGAGAACGGCTATCCTGAAGAAGTTCGTTATCGGCGGCGGCAAAAACTTTAAGAGATTCAGGACAGATCTGATCTGGAAATGGGCAGAAGACCGGCTGAGCGAGGAAGAGACAGCGGTATATAGAAAGGCATCGGACGAAGAGAAGAAGAAGATGCTTCTTATGAAAGCAGATGATTCGATATTCGAATATTCCTCGATCGAACTGACAGCGGAAGATGTCCTGAACATTATGATTGGCTTTGCCGATAAATGTCAGAAGAATAAGGTCGTGAGCTTTGAAGGATTTGAACTGTCCGGAAAGACTGCAGACAGTCTGGCTTTGATGCTGCCGGAAGATGAAGGCACCGATCGGAATGATGTGATGAACGGTGTCAGACTGTTTCGGGACCTGATCCGCAGGAGATGTGTCAGGGCAGATGATGCAGCGCTTTCCGGGTTTGCCGCAAGTCTGGAAAAAGACTTCAGAGAATACCTGAAAACAATAAAATGTGTCTCGAAAACAGGTATGCAGATCACGGCTGCCGACTTGTATAAACAGGCGAAGAAAGACGCCAAAAAAGCAAAGGCGGCTGCGGCAAAAAAGAACGAAATGGATTCTGAGCTGCTTGGAATGTGCAATGACCTGGCTGCAGGCAATTTCCGGGTAAACGGCAGGACAAAAGTCTATCTCTATTATTTTGCCTTTATGTTTGATATGACCCTTCCCCTGGAGGGAAGGGTCTGTGAACCTGAGAGAGATATCGTGAAAAATCTTTTTCAGGATTTTTATAATGATAATTTCATGCGGTTATTATCAACGGATTACGCAGACTCCAAAAATTCCTTTTCTATTGAAAAAGAGCCTACGGGAGAAGGAATCAACTATAAGAGCTTTGTGGAAATGATCTATCTTTATTATCTGTGCAGAGACGGGCTGGACATGACCCCGGGAGAAAAGATCGATCACGCAGAAGCTGTGATCAGCGAGTGTGTAAAGAGGGCAAGAAAGACGGGACGTCCGGCAAAGGCGGCGGCCGGTATGCACACCGCTGTTTACAGAGAAAAGCATCTGAATGTGCTCCTGAATAAAGAGCCGGATGAGATTGTTGACTATATCCTGTCACATTATCAGGTGTATCTGTCGGACAATAACCGTATTACCAGAATTATGATTTCTTCTGAAGAGAATACGGCCTCTGATCTTATAGAAGAGATCATGGATGATATGGATGAAGTGTATCCTGATCTTGACCTGTTCGGTGCCCTCCCGGATTCAGAGCTGACCGGGAAGAGCAGGAAAAGGTCTTCTTCCCGATTGAATCTGAATCTGGACTGGGCAGTCAAACAGGCGCTGGAAGAAAAATATGCCGACGATATTAATTTCCTGAAAGTGTTAAAAGCTATTGACAGCAGAACACATGTCGAGAATGGCCGTTTTAATAAGAACGAAAGAGAAAGAATGCTGAACCTGCTTCATGTTCTCGCGGTTCATTCATCAGAGAAGAAAGCTCTGTCCAGATATAAATTGCGGAGCCATCTGGAGGCGAAAGGAGTTCTCTCTGCGGGAGACCAGATATCTGATTCGCTCAGATGTCTTCATGATATCGGATTTGATGTCTGCAGAGAGAAAGACAGCTATTATCTGGGAAAAAGGAAATACGGCGACGAACTTCTTGACAGTATACTTGACAGGGCTTCGGGGATTTATTTTTCCGTTGACAATGAAACGGACTTATCCATGGCGAAGGCTTTGATCTGCAGACAGAAATCGAATAAACGGGTCACCAGGAGCGAACTGATCGCAATTCATTTTAACTATTATATCGTACTGCTGAACGATACACAGGATCTGGATACTTTCCCGCAGGTCTTCGAAGACTATGCCTCTACGATCGATCCGATTCTGGAAGAGGCGAGATTTCAGCCATTAAGTGAGAAGAATATTTTTGATATGTATATCGTGACAGTACTGTATTTCTATCTGGTCGAGAACTACGGGTACGCGTAAGTCTTCCCCCCTCCCAATGGTCAAAAACCGTTTACTATGATTCATTTACAAAGTATTTTCTGCCTGACGGCAACGAAGGGGAAGGCTGACAGCCGACGGTATGGATCTCCTTCGGATGAGAAGGGTGATGACTTTACGCTGCATCGTATTTTTACACGGGAAAGAAAAACGGAGATACGGGGACTATGGCGGAAACGGGACGCAAATATCTTACCGGTTCTGTTCTGCTGTCCAGAAATAAGGACGGCAGTGCGCCGGAAGAGTATTTTATAAAATCTGTAATCGGTGAAGGAGGTTCCGCAGTATGCTATGAAGCGACCAGAACGCTTAAGGATGGAACTGTGGAGACCGGGAAGCTGAAGGAGTTCTATCCGGTCGATTCTGTTGTAGGGAATCAGGAATGGTACTATTCTTTAGAACGGCTCCCGGACGGACAGCTTGTTCCGGGAGCGGGCACTGTCCGTAAGTTCGAAGAGATGTGTCAGGATTACCTCAGCACCTACAGGCTGCTGAAACAGGTGATGGCGGATAATCCGAAAAATGAAATTCTCAAGAGGTATATTCAGCATGGGGAGATCCTCTACGGATGCATGAAGCAGAAGACTGCAGCACAGGGATCCCGCGCAGCAGTCCTGCAAAAGGGAGCAGTTGATACAGAGACCGGACAGGATCTCAGAAAGCCGACAGTATATATCTGGTCACCGGGCGTACCGGGGAAAGGATTTGACTTATATCTGGAAGAGGTCAGGAAAAATCCCCGAAAAAACCCGGAAAGCAGACTTCAGGTCATTCTGTGTGTGATGGATGCACTGACGGACTGTATTAAAGCGCTTCATACAGCCGGACTGATGCATATGGATATCAAGCCTTCTAATTTCCTTGTACAGTACGACAGTGATTTTGAGATCAATCCGAATAATATCTCCCTGTTCGATATCAATACTCTTTGTTCTGTGGAGAATAAATATCTGCGAATGTCCGGAACAGAAGGGTTCTGTGCACCTGAAGTGGCGAAGGGAAGGGCAGACAACAGATCGGATATTTATTCCATAGGAGCCATGCTGTTCCATGCCATCGTCATTACAAAGGATATACCGGATGGGTTATATCGCGATGAGTATTATCCGGGAATTGCCCGGCTTGTTAAGAACTCCGAATTATTTCTGGCGTCTGAGATCAATTCTGATTCGGCGTTAATGTCCGGGCTCTGCAGAATCCTGGAAAAATGTCTGGCGCTGCATCCCAGAAAACGATATATGGGATGTTCGGAACTGAAGACCGATCTGGATAAAGCAAGACAGCGATTGACCAGAATTCTGTATACCCCGGTCGTGAAGAGTGAAGAAGGGCTGTCTGAGCCGACAGCTGTGATCCAGAAACTCCTTTATGAACATCCGCTGTATGAAACAGTCAGCGATCAGGAGAAGGAGATCAATGTACTGGCGATCGGTTCGGGCGCTTACGGACAGAAATTCATTGATGTCTGTCTGCAGGCAGGGCAGATGTCAGGCGTCGGGCTGAATATTACGGCTGTCTCTGATGAACCGGAAGAAGACAGGGAGACCTACCTGCGCTTCAGACCGGCTGTTCCGGAATTCGTAAATGTTAACGGATCCATGGCAGGCAGTGAGGCGGAACCGTATGCTGTCGTAGATTTCAAAGGCGTCGGAGAAATCATGTCTGACGGCAGCGGACGGCTGCGATTTACCAATACGATGTCTCAGATGAACCGCGATATCATCCGGTCGCTGGTCCGCCAGTCACGGGAAGCGCAGAAAGAGTATGATTACGTCTTCGTATCTCTGGGCAATGACAGGCTCAGCAGGTCTGTGGCGAGAGCATTTTCCGATGCGATTGACCACGCCTGCCCTGTGTGTTATATCAGCCAGACAAGAGTGATTCCCGGAAAAGCTTATATTCAGAACAGACTGTATCCGGTATGCGTGAATGTTCCTGTCGATGCTGCGTCCATTGATCAGAGATTAGGCGAGATGGCATTTAATACGCACATCTCGTGGAACGATTCCCTGAATATTGATGTGCCGGGTGAGCGCAGAAAGTTTTTTGAGGGCGTATCCGAAAAGGATAAATATAACAGGGCGGCTTCTCTGGCATTCGCGCTTTCTGTAAAATACAAACTGCACAGTGTAGGGATCGACTGTTCTGATCCGTCTGAGGCGGCGCAGGTCTTCTCAGAGCAGATTCTGGAAGCCAGGTCCCAGGATCCGGAAGCCGAAAGAAAATTTAACCGTCTGGTCGATCTTGAACACAGGAGATGGTTAATAGAACGGGCGATAGACGGCTGGACGGCTCCCAGGGATGACAGGGGAAACCTTTTGCTTGAGGACTGTGTCATTCGGGGCAGTGTCAAAGATCCGGTCAAAAGGACGCATCCCTGTATGGTGCGGGGTTCAGAGTCGGCTCCGCTGAGCGATCCGGCGTATCTGGAAGGAAATCATGCACTGTGGAATACCGGTGAGATCGACAGCAAACTGGACGACCTTGACCGGATGTCCGTTGAACTTCACAGATGTTTCAGGAGTCACGCGGAAAGAGTGAAAAGAGACACTCTTCTCCATAGCCCGGATCTGCTGATCATTCAGAATCTGATTCCCATAGAGTGCGATGAGACCGAGCGGGCTTTTATGCAGTTCCGGTTTGCATTGAAGAATATTGTTAACGGAGTGGAGAGCTACAGCAGGCAGTATGGGTATTATCGGGATGCATTCAGGAAATCGCTTGCTTCGCTGTCTTATGAGAGCCGGTCAAAGATAGAAGAAAGACTGGCAGTTATTGAGCATGCCTTCTTCCCGGTCGTGGAAAGTAACCTGTATCGCAATTATAAAGCACTTGATGAGGTGCTGATAGAGAAGATACCGTTCATACTTACTTATAAACATATGCCGGCTGTTGCAATGGCCTTTGAAGACGGAAGATATCAGACAAGCAGAAACGAGGCAGTGTTCGCAAATGTTGCCGCTGCGACAGTGCTGAGCCCGAAGCTCATCAGATACCTGTATTGTTTTGATCAGTCATCCGATGCCGGATTGCTGATCCGAAAGCTGGATGCGATTCTGAATTACTTCAGCAGGAGGAATGTGCGCACCGGAATAGAAACGGTCATTGTCTGTGTCGGTACGGTACCGGATGAAGAAAGGGAAATGCTGCAGAGCGGACTGATAAAACTGAGTGAAAAATATTCAAAGGCCGACGGTAACGCATGGTTCGGGAAAGATACAATTTACGATGCGGAAAGCTCAGCAGAGGCAGCACAGTATTTTTATGACTGTTTAAAAGAAAATCCCGTGGATCTGTATGATAAGGGAAATCCGCTCTTTGCTTCCGGGGTCGAGAATGACATGTTTATCCGCCAGATAAACGGATTGAACATTCCGTATTTTGAATTTGACTGGAGACGCAAAATCTTCTCTGAGCGAAAGAATTGTGAGTACCTGAAATACGTGAAAGATGCGTCGTTTATTCATATCAGAGATATGTTTGCTCTGATGAATGCATCTGATCACAGATATACTCTTCCTGAGTTCGCAGACGATTATGAGGTATTGTGGAGAATTTATACCGGTGAATATTTTAAAACCGGGAAATCAGGAAAATCAGGGGAATCGGGAAAATCAGGGGGAACGGGAAGATCCGGGAAATTCGCGAGGAGTGTCGGGAACTGGAACCGTCTCTGCGCATCCCTGGCAAGGTACGAGTCCTCACGGCAGCCTTTGGCAAATCTGACACTCGGTACGGCCGGCACACCGTCCTGTAAAACTATGGTCCGCTTCCTGCCGGAATTCTGTTTTCCGACAGTAAAAATACTGGTCCGGAAACTGGTGGAATGCGGTATTGCGGAAAAAGAATCCGGTATTTTGACTTATGCGAGCGATACCTGTAAGCTGGAGCTGATCATCAACGGTGAGTATGAAAAGGCATTGAATGAAGTATTTATGAATCCGCAGATCTTACTGCCGTATTACGGAATTGAGGTCTGTAAATACAGAAAAGACAATTCAGAGTGTGTTGAGATCAGATACAATGATCTTACCGTGACGGATGCGGAGATCGATAATGAAAAAGAATTCGGCGTTCTGCGGCAGCTTGAAAAAGAGCATTTTATCAGTCAGCTGAAACGAAATGCTGCAGACCCGCGGCTTGTAAGCTTTGTGTATTCATCACCGAGAATAAAGAAGCTGTTAACGCATGCCGGAGATATTCTTGCGGTTCACGCCTATTACGATGTTCTGAAGACCGGATATTTTGATGATGCGGCATGCGGATATGAATTCAGCTGGGAATACAGCGGTGATAAGAATGAACTTGACCTTGTTCTCACGAAAGGTTTCAGGAGCATCATCGTTGAATGTGAGGGTGCCCGGCCGCTGAAACCGGATCAGAGCCGAAAGATTCGCAGTATTGCGGATCAGTTCGGCACAGGTGCAATTACGGTGCTGCTGGGGAATACATATGCACAGTCAGACGGAGGTCTCAGTGACCCTGACAGGATTCAGAAAGGCGGGGGAAGCCGAGGGTACATTAAGACAGTTTTCGAAGAAAAAGAGATTACTGACATTGGACGGACTCTTCAAAATCTGATGGAAGAGGCTGATTACAGTACGGAAGAACACTGATTTTTGTTTGAAAGTAATTGACTAAAACTTCCCACATCCTTTACTTTAAGGCTCCCGGAATAAATATTTCCACGTCGGGACGCTCCCGCTCGCTCGCACTGGCAGCGGTACTAACAGAT